>NZ_JBFTHS010000010.1:0-114316 GCF_056394365.1 Lysinibacillus sp. 10T31 | reverse complement strand
CCTATCTGCTATATGCACTGGATAGGGAGGGGTAATGGGATACCCCAATCTTGAGAACTGTTCAAAACAGAAATGGACTGCGAACGCATAGTTACTCAGGAATCCCACTGACATTAGTCAGCTTGTCCCTTTAGGGGTGGGAGTCTCAAGACGACTACTAAATCTTTAAACATAATAGCTTCCTCCAGTTTTTTTGCTTTTCATTATTTTAGCAAAAGTAGAGATGAGGAGGGCATAATGGTGTACAGGAAATCATATAATATTAATATGAGGCAAACCTTGCCTTCATAGTAAAATTAATGTTGACATTATGATATAAAGGACATATAATAAATATTGTCCTTGATATGGACTACATAAAAAATAACATCATGTCTCAGTAGCTCAGCAGGATAGAGCAACGGCCTTCTAAGCCGTCGGTCGGGGGTTCGAATCCCTCCTGGGACGTCTATAACAAAATAAAGGTTGATTTTCAACCAAAAAGAAAAACGCTTAAAGCCTTATGAATACAAGGTTTTGAGCGTTTTTTCATTCTTTGATAAATATTGAAAATCGCATTGAATAACATATAAAATCTATTTTAGGTAAACAAAATGTAAACACAGTAAACAAAAAATTAAGATGAATAAACATTGATTGCTATTTCTTCATCTCGTTCTTCCATCTCTTTTAATACATGCGAATAATGGTCAAGTGTTGTTTGAATATCAGAATGTCCTAAGCGTTTTGAAACGGAATGTATATTAGCCCCTTTATATATCAAAACGCTGGCGTGAGTATGTCGTAAACCATGTATTGAAATATGTTCTACTTCCAATGCGTCCAATGTTTTTCGTAATAATTTATTAGCCCCTTCATTTGTTACTGTTTTAATGACTGATTGTCTATAGAAAACTAAGTTATTTTCATTTTCAGGTACAGCTAATATTAATTTCTTGAATTCATTCATAACTTTCTTATCAACAGAAATTTTTCTTTCAGATTGTTCGTTTTTTAATGGACCAAATCCAGTCCCTCTTTTATAATCCCATGCCCTGTATACTTTTAGTTCATTCTTTTTAAAATCAAAGCAATCTGTTGTTAGTCCAGTTAACTCCCCAAACCGTAGTCCTGATACAAGACCTAATAAAATTAAATGATAAGTACTTGTGGAGGGCGATAACCGATTAAATAATTCATCGTACAATTTAACACTATCTTGATAATTCAAGTGCTTATCTTCACTCTTTTTAGCGTTATTTGTAGCGTTTAATTCCACCTTGCGAGTGAAGTCTATTGTTATATATCCTTCCTCAATTGCATCCCTTACACACGCTCTTATGTGTGTATTAAGCTTTCTAACAGTCTCCTTTGATTTACCTTTACCATATTCATTTAAAAACATTTGGTAATCTGCCCGAGATATTTTTTGAATAGGTTTATCTTTGAAATATTCCTTAACACGTTCAACAGAATTTGAATAACGGTTATAGGTATTAATGTGTTTGTTGGATTTATACAACTCAACCCATTCATTAAAGTATTCAGCAAATGATTTTTCTTTTACAATTACTTGATTGCCCTTTTTTAATAACAATTCTATTTCCGCAGCAGCTATTTGCGCTTCTTTTTTAGTAGCAAAACCACCTTTTGAAATAGGCTTTCTTTTGCCATCCACGTAGTGATTAATCATATACTGCCATGTGCTACCGCGTTTTGTGATACTAGCCAAATAAATTCTCCTTTCTTTTGTAAAAGAAAAGAGCAAGCAAAATAGCCTGCCCTCTATGTATTTAGAATGGTAATTCGTCTAATTCGTCTATCTCTATCGGGGTGTAATTCCATGCTCTTAAATGACCAGCATTCATAAACCTAGAAGGATTCCCACATTTATGACAATAACGGGCATTTCCTGATAATTTTGTTCCACAAGATTCTACTAGAATTTCTTGATTTCCAAATGGGTCATCGTCATATATATCTGTACATTCATTAACTAAATATGTAGAACAAACATTGCAAAAATTTCCATCATAATCTAAATCTTCATTTTGACAACATGGACAAATTTTAGCTCTCCCAGTATGATCTACTTCAATTCCAATATATTTAGTCATTGGATTATCCCCTTTTTTATATTTATTGAAGACTGTTCCATTACAAATTGAACAATTTTTGATATTTTTGATTTCAAAATAACTATTACATTTAATACAAGTTTTTCCGAAATTAATGCGTTGGATGAATTTTGTGTAACATGACTTTAAAATGTCCGGGATATTGAATATTATTCCTTTTTTCATACTGTCAGCGATATATTTTCTTGTAATATTTGCAGAAGTATATGAAACACCGAAATATGAAGAAATCTTATTAGCATCATTCATGTTGGTTGCAGCAATAATTGATGGAGGTGTAAGGAAAAAACGTGCAAAAAAATTAGCTTCTGTTTCATAAGGGTCTCTATCAGTGGATTCTAATACCCTTCTGCTTATCATTTCAACACCTTTTTCTTTATTATGCTGCAGAATGTAGTGTCCAAACTCATGGCACAAGGTCCAATAAATCATCTCTCTTGGTCTTGTATTAGTTATTTGTTCATTATAGGCGAGTATATACTCGTCCAACTTTACATTATAGCTAAGTGCTCCTTCTGCACTTTTACAATTATCAATAACTTGTTGCCTAGTTAATCCGCAATTATCCATAATTTCCTTATAAGTAACTACAGTAAGATTATCGTATTCATCAAATACCGAAAAAAGGTTAATCGGGAATTCATAAACTTCATGAATTTCTAAGAGATTAGTTGCGGTTCTTTTTGCCTTTTCAAAATCAATCTTCTTCTCTGTTTTTGTCAAAGTTATTTACACCTTCTTGCTTCTTAGCGTTTGAAATAACGTCTTTAAATAGAACATCCCACATTTCTATTGCTTTCTCTCTTTGTTCAGGTGTCATTTCTAATGCAGCACGTTGAATAACTCTAATGTCAGAATCTATAGACATGCGTTCAATTTCTGCATTAACCATTTCACTTTTTCCTACTAAATAATCAGTTGATATATTATAAAGTCCAGCGATAGATTTAAGCATTTCAATATTTGGTTGAGATAAACCTTGCTCCCATGCATTATATCTAGCTCTTTTTATTCCTAATTTCTCTGAAACATCTACTTGAGTAAGACCTTTGCTTTCGCGTAAAGATACTAATCTTTCGCTTAATGTCATATAAAAAACTCCTTTGATAAAAATTTTATCAATATTTTTGTTGACGATAAAAAAATTATCATATATAATCGGAGATACATAAGAGAGGTGACACATATTTAAAACAAAAGAAGTGTTCTTTCTGCATGCAGAAAGTCTAAATGAACACTAAAGGATGTATCACAAGATTTTTGAATCTCTACTGTTTATTTTAGAATTATTGAAAATGAAACATTTTTACCTGGCAGGGACTAAATGTTCAAAATTAGTATTTACTATAAAACCAGTAGAAGAATTATTTCCTGACCACTTACAAAACTTGGTTGATAATTTTTTTATCTATAAACAATATAAAAGATAAATTGTCTAATGTCAATTTTTTTTATCATTTTTGATAAAATATTTATCAATCAATATGTCTGTTGATAAAAAATATTGTGTTTAGAATCGGAATGAGGTGGATAATATGTACTGCCGTCTAATGGCTATTCGAAAAAAAGAAAAAATAACCCAAAGTGAATTAGCAAAAAAGCTAAATATTCATCGTGTCACATACGGGTTGAAGGAAAGACAAGAAATGGATTTTACTATTTCGGAAGCAAAGTTATTAGGTGAAGAATTAGGGGTTCCGTGGAATGAACTCTTTGAGGAGATGTAGCAAATGAATTTAGTAGTTATAGAACTTCGTGGTAATCGAGTTTTAACAACAGCACAACTTGCTGAAAATTATGGTGCAGATACAGAACGTATTGTGAAAAATTTTAATCGAAACAAAGGACGTTATACAGAAGGAAAGCATTTCATTTTATTAGAAGGTCAGGAATTACGAGACTTTAGGGCAAAAGGACAAATTGGCCTTTCGCAAAATATTAACAAACTCTATTTGTGGACAGAAAAAGGTGCATGGCTTCATGCTAAATCATTAAACACAGATAGAGCATGGGAAGCGTATGAGTTACTTGTTGACGAATATTACCGTTTATCATCAGCACTAACAAAAGAGCAACTTATTAAACAGTTCGGATTACCGGCGAATTACAAAGAAGCATTGCAACACCTTGCTGGATATGTGGAAGAAAATGAACAACTCAAACAGCAAATAGAAAACGATCGTGAAAAAGTTGTTCTAGCTAATGCAATCACCACAAGTGATGAAGGACTTTTAATTGAAGGTGCTGCAAAGTACATGCGACAAAACGGTGTAAATATTGGTCGTGACAGATTATTCAAATGGTTACGCGGACAAGGTTATTTAGTCAGCCGTAATGGTAGAGAGTACAACTTACCTACTCAAAAATCACTGAATCAAGGGTTGATGAAAATACACGCTCAACAGTATTTCGATTCAGAAGGCGAGTTAAAAGTTAATAGGCAAGTAGTTGTTACAGGTAAAGGATTGATGTTCTTTATTAATAAATTCTTACATGATGGGCAACTAGCTTTGCGATTGGAGTGAATTGAATGCAACAAGCTATTAAAGCAGAAATATTTATCAACATTCCAACAGATCAAATATTAATTTCTAAAGTTGAATACGAGGAATTGCAATCCAATTCATTACAAGGTGTCTATTGGACAATGAGTGATTTGGAAAATCAAATTGGCAAAAAGCAAGTATGGATTAAAGAAAATATATTATACCCACAAAATTTCAAAAGACAGTTGGATGTTTCACAAGGTGGATTTGTTTATTATCCGAAAGCGAAAGGCGAAAAATGGAGCTTCTTAGCTTCTAAGATGTCTCAGTTTTTGGAAGATAACTTTTACAAAATATTTAAAGGGTAGGTGAACAAAATGAAAATCAAAGTAGCAGAGTGGCTGGCATTACCGGTTGAGGTTAAAGCAGCTAAAATTCGTAAGGCATTTGAGAAATCATCAGCAGCACGTCAAAAGTAAATCTATCAAACTATGAAGGGAGAGTGAAAAGTGTGGATGACACAAAACGAAAACTAATGCCAGTAGAATCAATGCAATGTAAATGCAACGTGTGCAGTAAAGAACTTCATATAGAAGATGCTCTATATTGCACACGTTGTGGGTCAAAACTCGAATTGAAAAATGCTGTTATTAAAACGGAATTTCATCACTAATCTTAAATCCAGTTTGTTTAACTAATTCAAGCTTTGCAAACCTCACTTCAATTAATTGTTCTTGATTGAAGAGTGATGGTGAAGCGCATTTTGGACAATATGCAGCGTCAGGTTCGAGAATGAATACTTCTTCTTCTTTAAAGTCATGCTCTACAGGTTCATTAATGTCAGTAGCAAATGCAGAAGTTCCAGTACATTCATTGCGAATAGGTGAACCACATTGAGTGCAATAAATATGATCTTCAGTTAAATCGGTAATTTCATGATTGCATCTCAAACAATTTTTTAAGTATTTATTTTCATGTGTTTCTATAGCCATTTCAACACCACCTTTCTACCAATATTGTAACAGAAAGGAAATATAAGGAGGAATATAAATGAAAGCAGTATTAAACGTAAAAGGTACGAAGTTATCAGTTCTATCAATTCATTATCGTGAAACAGGTAAAGTTCTATCAGTTTATGCAAAAGACGAAAATGGTCATGAAACTCGATTTGTGGATAAATCACAAAACCAATACGATACAACACCACATCTTGCAATAGAAGACTTAGATGGAGCGTTGGAATATCCAGAGCTTGAAGCAAGAATTGTGGAAGGCAACAACAGACTTATTGAGCATCTTGAACAAATGCTTGAGCATGAAAATATTGAACTAACAAATATAGCGATTGATGCTATGGAAAGCGAGCCGGATCTACCATTTGATAGTCATCTATCAAAAAAGCAACGAGAGTACAAGCTTCAACAACAACGTGTATTAGGATGGATTGACGCAGTAGAAGAAGTCAAAGCATACACGGAGGGCTATTACGCAAATGTCGATGCAGAAACAATTGAAACGCAAAGCAGTAATACAGCAACTGAATAAACTTGGCATCCACAGTGTTGAAGGACAACCGTTGGAGGATGCAATGTATACAACTTTACTAAAAACATTGGCGCTTAAACGTGCTGCTGATAATTGAGGGGAGGTGAATGAATGATGAGGCAAAAACAGATTGATTCTATTAAAGAGGAATATAGCAACATGAATTGGGAAGATTTCAGAGAAAATGCAGGTGACTTAATAACGCGAGAAATCGATATTTACAACACCGTGGTAATAGAAGGTGTACCAGCTCTTTTAGAGGAGATTGAAAGGTTACAAATAGAACTAACAAAAACCGATAAATGCTATGGAATTATTGAAAAAGCAGCATTTAAAGCTAATGAATTGTTAATAGAAACTCGAAAAGAAAATGAGCAGTTGCGTGAAGCTTTGGAAAAATCCGAAACGAAATGTAAACATTTAAGTACTTCATTACATCGTACAAAACAAGAACGTGATGCTGCAAAAGTGAAGTGGAAAGATCAAATGAATTATGCGAGTCGTGTTAAGTCATCTATGAAGCAATTACAGAGACAACTTGATTATGCTGAGCGTCAATTGCATAAGAAACGGGGGCGTTAATAATGCACAACCGTACAGGATACACTCATGCTGATGTATATGACAGAGAATCAGATTACTGGCAGGACATCGAAGAAGCGCAGAATGCCCAATTAGAGGCACAAAAAAACTCGTCAAAGGCGGCAACCGATGGCGAGCAAGAAAAAACTAAAAATGACAATGGTATTGTACCACAGGAGGATGCGAAATGACAAAGTTTAATGTTGGGGATAAGGTTCGAATTTTAAATGGTGGAAAATTAGTTGAGAACGGTAATTATAGCATTACAACAGGTAAAGAATACGAAGTTATTTCCTTTCATGAAAAGTCTGAATTAGAAGTAGAGCATATTAAAGTTGCTGGTAACTTTTCTAATCCTTTCACAATTTGCGATTGGGAATACAAATATATTGAATTAGTTGAAACGAAACAAACAAAAAACCAACGTATCACAGCACTAGAAAATGAAGTGGCTGAACTACGTCCATTAAAGCAAGAAGTAGCTGAATTAAAGCTAATCGTTCATGAATTACGTGGACATCGAGATATAGATTTGTCATCGCTTAGTGAGCCTTCCACAACTAATACTGTGGAGGACGTTATCGAATTTGAAGGTAAGCAATATCGCAAGGTTGATCGTGAAGCACGAGAAGGTGATGTGGTTATTTTTAGTAAATCGGACAGTAATCATATTTTTTCAGACATTCCATACGAAGTGAAAAAAGGAAGTACAGGCAGTCTTAACGTTAACTTATTTAGTCTGTACAACTCACTAGTGGAAAGAACACCAAAAGTTACAACAGTCTACGAACTAATCAAAACAAAACCACTAACACCAAATCAACAACGTGCTGCAATTATTGAGAAGGCGAAGAAGTTTGTTGAAAAAGTGAGTTCTCGTCAATCTTCTTGGGCTGTTAATGAAATTGGCAACGAAACTTACCAACAAAAATGCACAGTTAATGAATTTATTATTAACAATGAAAAACGAACAATAGTCGTATTAGTAAAAGGTGAAGACTCAGGCAAGATTTTTGAAAAAGGTATCGCAAAATGCAATCCATCTGACGTATTCAACGAACACATCGGCAAAGCCATTGCACTAGGACGAGCACTAAAACTTGATGTGAGTGAGTTTGAACAGGCTGTGCAACCAAATCGTAGAACTGACGGCATGGTAATAGAGTATCGAGGCATAACACGTGTAATTGCTACCCCTCGTGTTTTAGGTGAAACTTGTGATTTTGATTCTGAATTTGCTAGATACGGAACAATCATTAACGACACTAACACTATCTATGGAGGTGTTGAATAATGTTAGCAAACAAACTTGAACAATTAGATGAGCGGTTACAAGACAGCTCGGTTGAATTAACAAAAGAAGAAGTAGTTGAGCAATTTAAAATCGATGGTTTAGATTCAGCGGATTGGGCATTACGTAAAATTGCCATTAACAATAAAGCACTACAAGAAAAGGAAGAACTTTTCGCTAAGTATGAACAATGGATTAAAGCAGAACG
The DNA here is from genome assembly GCF_056394365.1 of Lysinibacillus sp. 10T31. Taxonomy (NCBI): domain Bacteria; kingdom Bacillati; phylum Bacillota; class Bacilli; order Caryophanales; family Bacillaceae; genus Lysinibacillus; species Lysinibacillus sp. 10T31. The sequence goes on along the minus strand of NZ_JBFTHS010000010.1, from coordinate 106,087 downwards.
TGCTAAAACAGAACGTGATAATAGCTTCTTTGAACATTTACTAACGGATTATCATGTACGTGTTTTAGCTGAAAATCCAAAACAAAAATCGATTAGCACACCAAACGGTAAAATCCAATCTACTACTCGTAAGCCAGCAATCGTTAAGCCGGAAAAAGATAGCCTTCCACAGATTATTGAGTATGCAGAACAAAACGGTTTTGATGAATGTGTGGAGGTCAAAAAGGATTTGAAATGGACCGACTTTAAGAAGGAACTACAACTCAAAGAGTTAGATGGCAAACAGGTTGTAGTTGATAGCAACGGTCAAATAGTTTCAAGTGTACCGATTTCAGAAGGTGGTACCACATTTAAAATCACAACTTAGGAGGGCAAACATGCTCAAACAACTTCAACAGGCATATGCACAGGCCTTCCACAATGTGATATTCGTGGATTTCAAACAAAAGAAAGTTATTCGATAGGAGAAATTGCATTGAAAAAATTACTCAATCAAAAAGAACAATGGTATGCAGATACTCGTGAAGAAGCTGAGGAAATCGTAACAGAAGCGAAAGAAAATGAAGCACTTGTTATGAATAAAATCAGCGAAAAGTATAACAAATACGGTCAGTACTTCTTGGTAGACCTAACGTATCAATACGGTACTCCTAAAGAGGTTATGGAAGGTAAACCGAAGAATGATGCTCCAGACGGTCAAATGAACATGGATGAAGTTCATGAAGGTGTACCATATACAGTCAATCCAGATGGCAGCGTGAAAGTGGAAAATACTGATGAAGACTTACCAGAATTCGAAGATCCATTCGCAAATGTAGAAGTGAAAAAAGATGTCAATGATGAAGATGTGCCATTTTAATAGAAAAGGAGTGTAGGAAATATGCATGAAGATGTATCAGTTTTACTTGGTAAAACTTTAACTTCTGTTGAGCAACAATGTGATGACGAAATTCTTTTTGTTACAGAATCAGGTGAATCTTACCTTATGTACCATGAACAAGATTGTTGCGAGTCTGTGGAAATAGAAGAGGTAATTGGTGACTTAAAGGATTTAGTCGGTTCACCAATTACTATGGCTGAAGAAGTGACGCAACAAGGTGAATCAGAATGGGGCTCACAAACTTGGACTTTCTATAAATTTGCTACAAATAAAGGTTATGTAACATTACGTTGGTTAGGCGAATCTAATGGTTATTATTCGGAATCTGTATATTTCAAAAAGCTAGAAGAAAAAGAATAGAGGTGTGGAAGGCATGCAAGTAGCTGATGCAAGACGTGAGAAACAGAAAGCCTTAATCGGCTTGGCTGGTCCATCAGGTAGTGGTAAATCCTTATCGGCTTTACTTCTAGCCTTTGGGATTGTTAAAGAAGCACATCCTGATTTACCTGATGAAGAAGTGTGGAAGAAAATCGGTGCTGCAGATACCGAGCACAAACGATTACTCAACTATGTTGGACAAACACATGGGGATATCACAATTGGTTCATTCAAATATATCGATTTTGAACCGCCATTTAATACAGATCGCTACAACATGGCAATTAATTTATTAATGCAACAAGGTGTAGAGGTCATTATTGTGGACAGCCTTTCGCATCAATGGCAAGGCGAAGGTGGAGTTGTTGAAACTCATGGTGGTATGCAAGGTAACTCGTTTCAAAACTGGGGTAAGCTTGCTCCTGAATCTAGCAAGTTAGTAAAAGGTTTAACTACAGCAGCCATTCACATGATAACTACTTTACGAGTTAAAAGTGATTACGTTATTGAGCAAGTCGATGGAAAAAACGTACCTAAAAAGGTTGGTATGAAGCCAGTCCAAAAAGATGATATGGAATATGAGTTTGACACAGTATTTTCAATTGGAATGGACCACATGGCCAGAGTAAGTAAGGACATCACAAATTTATTCGAAGGTGATGAATTTATAATCACACCCGAAATCGGTTCGAAGCTTTATCGCTATCTTGAACTAGGTATTGATGTACAAGCTGAGGAACGTGCTAGACGTGAAGAGGAAGAAGCGAACCGTATGAGCAATGTAGCTAAAATTCGTGAGTTGTCTTCCACAGATGATAAAGTAGCGAAAATCGTTTCGGACTGTGAATTTAAAGCAAATCTACAACTAGAAAATATGACCGTACCTATGGTCGATAAAATCATTAATTTAATTGGAGGAAATTAATATGTTCAAAATTAATCATGAAGAAGCAAAAGGTGGATTTGAATTAATCGCTAAAGGTGATTACGAAGTTACGGTCCATAATTACGAATTAAAGAAAGCCGAATCAACAGGCAATAACCGTATTGTTGTAGATTACGAAATTCGCAGTGACGTTAATCAGCCACATCAAGGTCAAAAAATCTTATTCGACAACTTCACAGTTACGGAAAAAGCAATGTGGCGTTTACAGGCAATTTCAAAAGCAGCACAATTCCCAGATGGTATGGATTTCAAATCATACAAAGAGTGGGCAGACACGTTAGTTGGTAAACACCTAGTTGTAACAGTTGGCCATCGTGAGCATAACGGCAAAACATATCCGGAAGTAACTGGTTTTAAAGAATCGACAGCGGGCGCGCCGCAAGGTAGTGGTCCAATTACGGTAAGTGAAGATGACGTACCATTTTGATAAATAAAACTAAATAGAGAGCTCTTTTCTGGGGCTCTCTTTTCTTATACCTAAAAATGAATGAAGGTGAAAGCATGGTAATCCAATACAACTATGAGGATCAGTATTACAAAGGTATCAAGCTAAATCTTATAAAACGTTCTTATCATCGCCCTTCAAAAGCGAAAGGTCATGCAAAGCGTTTTATTCTAAATGGTACTAACCAAAACGTTTGGATCCCGAATAAACATTTAATGGACGATGGCACCATCAGGCCGAGCGAAAATATTGACTATGTATTTAGGAAAGCGCCTCGTCAATTAGAAAAAGCGGGCTATACACAAGCTATTCCAGGCATCAAACGGAAGTCGGTGACAACATGAAAGTAATCCCATACAACTTTAACGACATTCCTGCAGAACTTCGCAATATGCCGAACTGGATATTGTGGAAAGCAGAACAAAAAGATAACGGTAAGATCACTAAAATTCCATATCAAATTGACGGTAATGAAGCTCGGTCAAACGATGCGCGTACATGGTCAACTTTTCCTACTGCAGCAAAATTTTATCGAGATTCTAATGCAGATGGAATTGGCTTTGTATTCAGTCGTCGCGATAATTTTGTTGGTATCGATATAGATAAATGCGTTACCTATGCCAGCGATGATGAAAAGCACGAAAATCCAATCATTAGTGATTTTGCTAAAGATGTTATCGGAATGCTTGATAGTTACACAGAATTTAGTGTCAGTGGTACAGGCATTCACATCATCGTGCGCGGTAGCCTACCGCAATCAATCTGTGGTACTGGACGTAAAAATGCCAAATTAGGCTTAGAGATTTATCAGCACGGACGTTACTTCACAATGACTGGCAACCGCGAAAATTCGAATGAAATTTTTGATCGCACAGACGAACTTGTCGAATTACTTGAAAAATATTTTGATGATAGCGATTTGCGAGGGCGTGTTGTAAATATTTCTGAATACGAAAACGATGAAATTAAATTATCGAATGAGCAGCTATGGCAGAAGATGTTCAATAGTCGTAACGGTGATGAAATTCGCGCATTATACAACGGTTATTTAATCGATGACGACCATTCATCATCTGATATGGCATTAGCAAACCATTTAGCCTTTTGGACGGGGAAAAGCGCTACACGTATGGATAGTATGTTCCGTGAGACTTCACTAATGCGTGATAAATGGGACAGAATCACATACGGAGATACAGGTGAAGCGTACGGTGAACGTACTATTGCAAAGGCTATCGCTTCTACTACCACAACCATATTGGATCATAAAAACGACAGTGAATTTTCATTTGCCATCCACAGTGATGATGTGGTGGAAGAAGTTGAGCAAAAGCCAGCACGTAAATTCAAATTGACCGATTTAGGAAACGCCGAGCGCATTGCATACGAATACGGTCACATCATTCGTTATATTCCATCGGTCGGTTGGTATGTATGGAACGGTAAGTATTGGGAGTTCGATGATAAAGGTAAGCTGCACCGTTTAGTTGCAAAGGTTGTTCGCAAGCTAGGTGAATCAGAGGACGAAATCGAAAAAAAATGGGCGCGTCACTGTGAAAAGCATAATGTACGTGAATCAGCTATCAAGGATTTAAAAATTTTAGTGCCAGGAGATAGGAGTGAATTTGATATGCACAAATTTTTATTTAACGTATCGAACGGTATTGTTGATTTGCAAACAGGCCAGTTACAACCGCATGACCGCGAAAAGCGATTAACGAAAATGGCGAATGTTGAATATGTGGAAGGCGCAAAATGCCCAACGTGGCTTGCGTTCATTGACCAAATATTTTTAGGGGACAAGGATTTAGCTGAGTATATGCAGCGTTTAATTGGTTACAGCTTGACTGGTGATATTTCTGAGCAAATTATGATGTTCCTTGTCGGCGGTGGCAGTAACGGTAAATCAACATTTATCAATACAATAAAGGATTTGATAGGCGAATATGGTAAACAAGCGAAGTCAGACACGTTCATAAAGAAAAAAGATACAGGAGCTAATAATGACATTGCTCGACTTGTTGGATCACGTTTTGTAAGTGCAATTGAATCGGAAGAAGGAGAAAAACTTTCAGAATCATTCGTTAAGCAAATCACAGGCGGTGAGCCGGTATTAGCCCGTTTCTTACGACAAGAATATTTCGAATATATTCCTGAATTTAAAGTGTTCTTCACAACAAATCATAAGCCAATCATCGGTGGACTTGATGAAGGTATTTGGCGCCGCGTTAAATTAATACCATTTGATTTAAATTTACCAGCTCATCAACGTGATAAAAAGTTACCAGAAAAGTTATCGCTCGAAATGTCTGGTATTTTAAATTGGGCAATTGAAGGTTGCTTAAAGTGGCAGAAGGATGGTTTACAAGAGCCTACCATCGTTACGAAAGCGACAGGGTTATACAAAGCAGATATGGATATTTTAGACCCATTCTTAATTGAGTGCTGCTACCAAGATAAAGACAATGACCAAATTAGAATCGAAGCAAAAGAGCTTTATAACGTATATGACAGCTTTTGTTACAAATCGGGTGAGCGTACTTTAGGTAATCGAAGCTTTTACAGAATGTTGGAAACTAAGGGTTACAAAAAGGAACGTGGCGCCGGAAATAAATTGTATGTTTATGGAATTACATTACTTGAGAGAGCGCCGGAAGGAGTTACTCAACAGCACGAAAACGTTACTGAGGAAGCCGGAAAAGTAGGTTTTAAGCTCGTTTAGTACCTCGCAGTTACTTTAGTAACTATTTTAGCTAACCTTCAAAAAGTCAGTCATACCAAGGGTTTAGAGTACTTTTTATAGTTATTTAGTTATTTTTGTTATTGGGATATCAGTTAAATAAAAAAATAAAAAATAAATATATAAGTATATATAAGAGCGTAATACCCATTTACGAGTAACTAATTTAACTTTTCGAGGTGTGAAATCGTTCAATCCATTGTGGCTGTAGGGATGAGCAAGGAGTTACTAAAGTAACTTTCGGTAATTATTTAGAGTTATTTAGTTATTTAAGATGTTTTTCAGTAACCAAATGTAAAGGTGGTTATGTAAATAAATGGTTTTATATATTTTGTCGCAAATTTGGAAATTCGGTGGTGTCATTGAACGAGATGAAATGGACGGCAGCCTTGAATTAAAAAATTCTAAAGATATTCCAGAAGAAGTTTTAAAAGCATCCGAGCCAATTTTTGATGAAATAGATGCATACCTCAAATCTGTAGAGGGCATGAAAGGTGCAGATATGACTTTATGGAAAATGATCGTTGCGTTATGCGGTTGGCAAAAAAATGAATTGATAAGTAACTTTTTAAATCATGATGAAACGGCATTGAATTTATTTGTGGATTATCAATCAAAATTGGCGGTCAATGGCTGGAAGGATATTTACGCAGATTGGCGCCAGTACGAAAATGATGAATCAGCAAAGTTAAAAAAAGAAATACATGCAAGGGCGGTCGCTTTTGCGAAAAAAGGAGGGTGACGATTGATTCACTATAAATACACAGATAAAGAGATTGATAGCATATTAAAAACATTAACAATCATTATCGATACGCGCGAACAGGTCAATGACCATATATTGAAATATTTACGTAAACACGAAATTCCATTCGTTAACCGTGCAATTAAAACAGGTGATTACGCTGCAATGATTCCAGCCAATGAGGAACTTGGTATCAAGCGCGATATTTGGCTATCTAGTCGAATTGAACGCAAAGCACATATGGATGAAATTACTGGAAACTTACAAAAAGATACGAAAACGGCTTTTGAAAATGAATTGATACGCGCGAAGGATATTCCTTTCACTCTTTTATGCGAAGATGCAGATGGCTACGGAAAAATGATTCGTGGTGAATATCGAAGTCAGTACAAGCCATTATCTTTACTAGGAATGCTTAATAGTTTCAAATATCGTTACAATTTCGAAATTGTATATTTGGATAAAAAATATAGCGGAAATTTTATCTATTACCACTTTTATTATCAAGCAAAGGACTTATTAAAAAACGGGGTGTTTTAATGGCTGAATCGAAAGAAAAATCTGTACTCATTGACCTTGGGAATGTACGAATTAAAGAATATGATTCGCTGAACGTAGTTATAGAACGATTAGAAGAAGTCGTTAATCCAACAACGAAAGATGTTTCTAGCAAGTGGCGATTTAAGGGATATTCAGATAGCATTTCAAACGCTCTAAAGCGAATCATAAGCAAAGAGCTGTTGATTGATAAAAACGCTGTGAAAAGCATTGAAAGCTACTTAAAACAAATTGCAGAGTCTAACGAAATTATTTTAAAAGCGATTGAGAGAGGGGCGTTCTAACCATCGTGAACATGCGCAATGGGATTCCTATTGTTCAGTCGGTGAAAAGTAAGAAACCACAGGGTAGATTGTGGACGGCCATACCCAATCCATTTACAAAGTACATCGAGATGTTTATGACGGTCGATGGATGCGAAGTGAGTATTTCCATACCTTACGATTTTGAATATGTTCAGCAGTATATAAATGAGGGTTGGATTGAGAGAGGAGTGTGGGATGTAGATGAACGCAGATATGCTTAAGAAACGTATTGAAATATCGAAGAAAATCAATGTACTTTCGTACAAGTGTAATTGTCAAACAGCTACTGAATTTAATAGCTGTCCGAATTGTAAAGAGATTACTAAATACGGTCAATCATTACTCAAGCTAGTTAATGAACGAAAGTCTAACAATATCGTTGAATTAGATTTCATTCCAGTTAAAAACTCAAAGGTTCAATTGACAAAACAAAAATATCTTAAATTAAAAAGTGCTGATAAAACAGATAAGGAAATTGCTGAAATATGTGGTGTATCTCCAGGAACAATTAAAAATTGGAAAATAGTAAATAACATTGTAACCGAACGTGTTATAAGAAGGAGTTATAAAACGAAATGACAATAGATGAACAAATATTAGCAAATCCAGTATTACGAGATATGCAAAATTTACTAGAATTACAGACTGCAAAAGGTCTTGCGAAATATGGTACAACGGTCAATCCAATGGACTATACAACTATTGAATGGATTGAACACGCAAGACAAGAGTTAATGGACGAACTTGTTTATTTGACAGTTTTAAAACAGAAAATGGAGGAAATGTAGAATGCGAGAGATTAAATTTCGGGTTTGGGACAATACCGAAAAAGTATTCTTAGAAGGTTGGCGAACAGCGCAATTAGTTATCCGACCACTTAGTGGAAGGGTTACAGATGGGGCTACAACACCTGATGTTACTTTAATGCAATACACAGGCTTAAAGGACAAGAACGACAAGGAGATTTATGAGGGGGATATTGAATCAGACGAAAACGGTAATTTAAGCGTTGTTTGTTATTTAGAAAAATACGGCGCTTACTGTTTTGTTCCGTTAGTACTTTATGTAAATGAAGATTACGAAAATCAAGTCGAGTATGGGTATGGTTACGATTGTTATTTCCATAACGCTATACCTAGTAAATACTCAACGGTTATCGGAAACATCTACGAAAATCCTGAACTACTGGAGGAATCACAAAATGGAACTAAATAAATTTCAAGATTTATCAAAGCGTACAATGCCGTTTAAAGGTGAACCTAAAAACAACATTGAATATGAAAACGGCGTAACAAATTACGCTATGGGATTGATTGGTGAATGTGCTGAAGTATTAAGTGCTGCTAATGATCGTGAAGCGATTCTTAAAGAAATTGGTGATGTAGCGCATTATGCATTTGGGCTATTAACCTTCTTAAATGAAACGTACAAATCACTTGATAATTATGTTGTGGACGGCACACAAGGAGAACTAATTGTAGATATCATCATCTTATCAGGCGAGATTTCTGAACAAGTTAAAAAATTCGTGTTTCATCGCCATGAATTAAATTCAAGTAAAGTCAAAATAGCATTAAAAATGTTAATCAAAAATTTGATTGTGTTGGCTGAAATGTACGATTCATCACTTGAAGAAATTTGTGAAATGAACATTGATAAATTGAAAATGCGTTATCCAGAATCATTCAATGTTGAGGATAGTAAAAAGCGTGTAGACACTGAGATGGGAGTGAATTAATTATGTCTGGTGAAATGAAAAATAGTGCAATGTTGTCACTTGAAATTCAAATGGCAATCGACAATATAAAAAACTGGTCACCTTTACTAATGGAACACTATGTAACGACTGCTAAATTAAGAAAATCAAAATATGATTCTTTACTTGCAGCAGGATTTTCAGAGCAACAAGCAATAGAAATTGTAACGAAAACACCTATAACGGAATAAGAAAAAAACAAACAAGGTAGGTGCTGCACATGCCTACGTTATCGCGTAGTGAAATACAGAACATCGAGAAATATTGGATTGAATACGAACAATATAAGAAGAAATTACAATACCGTGAGTGGGAGTTGTTGCATCCACATAATCAAGGAGGTGAAATGGTTGGTGGTCGTAGTAATACGATTTCGGATACAACAGCTAAGAAAGCTATGGTACTTGCTAACGATGCCTATTATCAAAACTTAAAGCGCATCATCAACACTGTGGAAGACCTATACAGTGAATTGGATGAGGATATGCGTACCATTGTAGACATGCGTTATTGGGATAAAGACGGCTGTTATGAGTGGGAAGATATAGCCGACAAGTTGTACATTTCACGTCACAAGGTACTACGTAAACGTAACATTCTTATAGATAAAACAGCTGAAAGGATTGGTTGGGTGTGATTAATGCATTTATGAATAAAATAGCTCAACATAAATGTAATCATAGTTTTATGCTACCTAAACTACTAAATAAGTATCCTCACAAAGCTGAATATAAGTGTAGAAAATGCGGTTATATTGAAGTTAAAACAATGAACGACAAAGAGGTTGAAGCATACACAAAAAGCCTATGGGTAAACGATTTAGAATCATTAAGTGACTATTAGAAAGAAAGTGAACTTGTTAACACCAGGGAAGTTCGCGAAAAAGTGTAGTAAATTGATATTGTGAAGTAATAACAAAAGCGCACGGAAATGCGCAATAAATTAATTTCATTACAAATATAAGCACGTTCGCTTGTACGTGTGTTTCGCAAACAAGCATGTGAGGCTACTAAATTGGTAGTCTCTTTTTATAATGACAATCTATTCCATATGCACTATTATAGATATTGGTTATAAAAGCATATGGAGGTAATAAACATGGATATAGACAAGGTTATATGGATTCCTATAGTAACAGCACTTATAACATTAGCATTTAATGTGATTTTCCACTTATTGAAAAACAATTTCGATTGGTTTGTTGATAAGAAAAAATTTAAAAGGGAACACGCATATAAGCAACTCACAAATTTATATCTAGAATTATATGGTGTGGTAATTCAATCAGAGTATTTTAGATATTTTTTTGAAAAGAAATCAGATACAAAAATATCAATATATGAATTCCCGTTTTTTGAAATGAGTAAAAAAACTAAAAATATAAAAACGGATTTTCTTAATCAAAGTGTTGAAGTTAATAATACAATTGTTAAAGATGGTATTACTGAATTTAATAAGAAAAAAATTGATTCAACCATTATTGACAAATGTCAATTTGCTTCAGGGGAATTATTGAAATTAGCAATAGCTCATAGATACTGTGAAGACAATTATCAAAAAAGTATCGATGATAAAAATTTACTGAATCAATTTCAAGATGAAGAATTACAGCTAATAGGTAAGATGGTTAGATTAATAATAAAAGAAACAAATGAATTATTGGAAATTTGTCATATGGATTATGACGGAAAAGAAATTTCTTATGGTGTATTGAATATGGATATAATTGAAAAAGAAAGTCACATCTAACAAGGTGTGGCTTTTTATCAAATATAAACTGTGGAGGGATAAGCGTATGAAGAATGATACACAAGAACTCCTTAAAAATTTAGGGATAGGTCTTACTAACAATCGAGGTGAAGATAGAACATTCATTGAGGTTGTCGATGATATTCGTTTGATATTTAACAAATTGTCAATCAATGAACAAGAACATGTAGTATCAAAGCTATTCCATCAAAATGTGAAAGAGGGATGACGATGACAAATGTAACTGTTTGTGATGAATGCCAAAATGAAATAACAATCAACTTACAAGAATACGAGCATCCAGATCATAAGTTCAAAGGCTATGTTATTGAAACATATTTCAAGTGTCCGCATTGCCAAAAGAAATACATTGCTTTCATTACAGATAAACAATCAAGGGAAATGCAAAAGGAAATAAGACAGTACCATCAGCAAATTATGAAACGTGATTATTCAGGACTTACAGAAGAAGAGTACAAGGCTAAGATTGATGAGCAGTATGCAGTAATGAATGGTATGAAACAAAAGCTAAAGGTTCGAATGGATGAGCTTAAAGCACAGGTGTTGGAGTTGTATGAATAATAAGGAGGATATACAATGGCAACATTACCAGATGGAATGACAATCGAATTCGCTCGTCATAATAAGACGGACGCATTATATTATCATGTAACATTCACAAGAGATTACATCGTAAGACAAGCATTAGTTATGCTTGATGAACGTATTACACGTGCTGAAATAGCCTTACCAATATGTAAACATACGAAACGTAAGCATCGCTTGAATAAGTTACTAATGATGATGCGAGAAGTAAGAGAACGATTTAACAATGAGCTGATGGAGCTTGAAGGTGATACTTAATGCAATACAAAACAAAGCAAGAACAAATCACATTCTACAAATCATCAGCATGGCAAAAGCTACGACTTGAAGCACTCGAACGCGACAATCATGAATGCGTATGGTGCGCTAAAGAAGGTAAAGTCACAACACAACATGATGCAGTTTTAGAAATTGATCATATTCAGGAGATTGAATATCATCCAGAGTTCGCTCTCGAATTAGATAACCTACGAACATTATGCAAAGCGTGTCACAATAAACGTCACAACCGTTTTGATGGTAAAGAGAATAAATGGAATGATGAAATGTGGTAGAGAGATAAAAGTATAGTACCCCCGGGTAAAAGGTTTTGTGGTATGTGATGCCCTAGGGACCGGCGTGGGGTGTTCTGTCCAGATTTTTTTAATATAGCTATTTCCACGCGAGAGGGGGGAGGGGGTTAAATTATGGATTTAGAAAAATTGAAAGCACAGCTTATGAGCCGAATTGATACAGACGATTTACTCGAAGTGAAAAAAGTGGAGCGGTACATCGAATTGCTTAAACTCGATTCGCAATGTGATGAAGTGCTGGATCGTGATGGTTCAACCGTCACTATTGAAAATGGAAAACAACGATTTGTTAAAAGTCATCCGGCCATGACTGATAAAACAAAAATAAACACTCAACTGATAGCTATAGAGAAGTCATTCAACTTTGTCGATGAAGGATTGCCCCCTGCTGCATCAACTGTGGAAGGTAAAGGCAAAGAAGAATTTTCGGAAGATGATCTAATTTGATTAGTAATAAATACGTGGATGAATACATCCAACTTTATGAATCTGGACAAATCAAACTGAATAAAGAACGGATCATGTTGATTGAATATTTGCTAGAGCATGTATTGAGTCGAGATGATTTATTTTTTGATGACGATATGATTGAAAAATGTATCCGATTCGGTGAGAAGTGGTATTTCCCTTTACAACCGTTTCAGAAGTTTTTAATCGCATTCGTCTTTTTATTTTTCAAAAAGAATGGCCGTGTGTTTTATCGAAAGCATTTATGGATGCTTGGTCGTGGTGGTGGTAAGAATGGTTTGATTTCTGTAGTTACCCATTTCTTAATTGGACCACATCATGGGATTAGAGAATACAACGTCTCAATTGTCGCTAATAGCGAAGAGCAAGCCAAGACTTCATTTGATGAAACTTACAACGTCATTGGACGAAACAGTATTTTAAAATCAATGTTTTATCGAACAAAAGAAAAGATCACAAGTAACAAAACTGATTCGATATTAAAGTTCCGTACTTCCAATGGCGAAACAAAAGACGGTTTGCGTGATGGTGCTGTTGTATTCGATGAAATACATCAATTTGAGAGCAATAAAGATGTTCGAGTTCATATTTCCGGGCTCGGTAAAAAGAAAAATCCACGTGAGTTTTACATTGGTACAGATGGTTATGTTCGTGACGGCTTCTTAGACAAGCAAAAAGAAAAAGCTATGAAAGTATTGAATGGTGAAGCAAGGCCGAATGCTCTTTTCCCTTTCATCTGTAAACTGGATGAGGAAAAAGAAGTTGATGAAATTGAAAGTTGGGAAAAGGCCAATCCAATGCTTTGTCATCCTCGTAGCGAGTATGCTCAAGGACTTTTCGATACGATTTTTGAAGAGTACGAGGATTTAGAGGATGATCCAACGAACCGCGAAGAATTCATGACAAAGCGTATGAACTGTCCTGTGACCGATTTAGAGCGTTCTGTTGCTAAGTGGGAGGAAATCAAAGCTACTGACCGTGAAATGCCTGATTTACGCGGCAGAGAGGCTATAGGTTCCATTGACTTTGCTAGTATTCGAGATTTTGCAGCATGTGGCTTGTTGTTCCGCGATCAAGGTGATTATCTTTTTAAAACACATTCTTACGCTCGTAAAGAGTTTGTAGACAAATTTTATAGCTATTCTAAAAAGCAAGATGCAGAAATGGCTGGGAAACGTAAATTTGCACCTATTAGAGAATGGGAAGAACAAGGACTACTATCAGTTGTGAAAGGCGAAACGATTGATCCTAAGTTAATAGTTGCCTGGTTTGTAGAAATGCGAAATTACTACGTGATTAAAAAAATTATCGGTGATAATTTCCGTATGGAAGTTTTAAAGCCTTTATTTGAAGCAGAAGGATTTGAAGTTGAGATTATTCGAAATCCAAGGGCCATCCACAGTTTATTAGCTCCACGAATTGAGCTTGCTTTTGCCAACCGTCAAATAATATTCGGTGACAATCCTCTAATGCGTTGGTACACCAATAATGTGCTAGTTGTTATCAAAAAGGATGGTAACAAAGAGTATCAGAAAAAAGAGCCTATACGAAGAAAAACAGACGGCTTCCAGGCATTTGTGCATGCTATCTATCGAGCAGATGAAGTAACAGAAATGGATGTCGGAACAACATTGAAAGCATTGAATTCGATTAATTTCTAACGTCTATATTCTCAACTGCGGAAGGCGTACAAAAGGAGGTGAGATATTTAAAATGGGGTTTTTATCAAACATCTTTCAACGTAATCAAAACTTAAAGTCGTCGTATGAATTTAATTTTGAGGGCTTGGAAGTTGAACAACGTGCTTACCTGAAAACTATGGCTTTAGAGGTTTGCATCGGCTTTATCGCTCGCACAGTTGCAATGGCTACATTTCGTATTTCCCAGAATAACAAACGCGTTTATGATAATTGGGATTATTCACTCAACGTTAGACCAAATACAGACCAATCGGCAGCAGAATTCTGGCAAGACTTTGCTTATCGTGCAATTCACAATAATGAAGTGTTGGTGGTAGTGAGTGATAATGGGGATTTGTTAATTGCTGATTCATTCACTCGTAAAGAGTACGCTGTATTGCCTGATACGTTTTCTAATGTAACGGTAAAGGAATTTACGTTCCAACGCACCTTTAAAATGGATGAAGTTATTTATATTACTTATAACAATGAAAAATTAACAAAATTCATGAAGGGTCTATTTGCGGATTACACCGAATTATTCAGCCGTATGATTCAAACATCGATGTTTTCGAATCAAATTCGTGCAACAGCTAGTATCGATGCAAACCAAAGTCTTGATGATGAAAATTTAACTGACTTAGAAAACTTTATCAACAAAATGTTTAACGCTTTTAAAACGAAAGTGTTTGCGATTGTGCCGAAATTAAAAGGTTTCGATTATGAAGAGTTAACAGACGGTACAAACGGTGGTCGTTCCATCGAAGATATTACAAAAATATCTGACAAAGCGGTTGAACATGTAGCTCAGCTTTTAGGTATACCAGTCGCTTTAGTTCGTGGTGATATGTCTGAATACGAAACAGCTTTAAAAGCGTATGACAAGTTTTGTTATGGTCCCTTTCTTAAGAAAATTTCTGATGAATTGAACAACAAGACAATCAAGAAAAAAGATTATCAAAATGGCCGCAAAATTAAAGTGCGCGGAATCGTTATCGATGATCCGTTAGAACGACTTGATAAAGTTGATAAAGGTATCGCAAGCGGAGCTATTACACCAAACGAAGGGCGAGTAGAGTTCTTGAATTTAGAGCCATCTGACGACCCAGCAATGGACAAACATTACATTACTAAGAACTACGCTGAAGCAAAGCATTCGAAGGGAGGTGAGAACAATAATGAAAGTGAAACGACTGTTTAACTACAAAAATACGCAATATGATGAACAATTAATGTCAATTCCGCATAATTTCTCTGTAAAACATAATGAAAATAATTCAGTCACAGAAATGACGATTTATGGAATCATCGGAGAAAGTTATTGGAGCGATAAATACACATCAGCTGTTGATGTAGATAATGCACTACAAGAAGCTAATGGCAATAATGTTACCATTCGCTTGAATTCGCCTGGTGGCTCAGCGTTTGATGGTATAGCAATTTATAACCGTTTAATGAGCTACAAGAAGGAACACCGTGCCAAAATCACGATTTACGTTGATGGATGGGCATGTTCAGCGGCATCTGTAATCGCTATGGCTGCTGATGAATTAATTATGGGTCTAGGTTCCATGTTTATGATACATGAGGCTAGCAACATCGTGTGGGGGACAAAAGGAGCCTTCCGAAAAGAGGCAGATGTACTAGAAGAATTGGAAGATGGCATCATTGATATTTATATGACTAAAGCGAATGTTGACCGCGAAGAGATTCGTACGAAAGTCGATGCTGAAACATGGTTTAGTGCAAGTAAAGCAGTTGAAATCGGTTTTGCCACTGCTTCCTCATCATCTGTGGAGGACAACAAAGACGAGGAAATCGCTAACTTAAAAAATCAAATGCAAGACATGAAGAATCAAATTGAAAATTTAACAAATCAACAAAAACAGGAACCAACGCCAGAGCCGGTACAACCGACTAACAAGCGTAAAGGGTTCCTTTTTTAATACAAAAATTTGGAGGTAATCATATATGGTTATTAAATTAAACAAGCACACTGAAAATTACGAGGAAGCAAAATTAAATTATGCTGCTGTTGTAAAAAATGAAGAATCCACACCAGAGCAAGTTGAAGAAGCTTGGGTGAATATGCAAGATGCATTAGTGAATTCTTTAACGACTCAAATTACAAATGAAGTAGCTAACAACACGATGGATCAAGTGATTCTATCGAATCGTGGAGCAGATGTAATGACTGCAGAAGAAACAAAATTCTTCAATGTTGTTGTATCTGACGGGTTCCATGATGAAATTGTTCTCCCATATACGATTGAAGAACGTATTTACGATGACCTAACAAGCGACCATCCGCTGTTATCTGTAATCAACTTCCGCAACTTAGGAACGATTACATTAACAACAATTACATCGGAATACGAAGGCGCGGCTGTATGGGGTCCAATTTTTGGAGACATCAAAGGTCAATTGAACGCGGCATTCAAGCAAGAAAAAATCGCACAATCTAAATTAACAGCGTTTGTTGTACTACCGAAAGATTTAGCAAAATTCGGTCCTAAATGGGTAGCGGCTTATGTACAAACTCAAATCACAGAAACGTATGCAGTAGCATTGGAAAATGCGATTATCAACGGTGCTGGTCCTACAAAAGAAGAACCGATTGGTTTAATTCGTGATTTAGCAGCAGCGGTAGACCCAACAAAAGGTCATACTAAAAAGGCTGCAGTAGGTGCATTGACATTAGCTGATCCAAAAACAATCATCAAAGAATTTTCGGGAATCGGTAAAGAATTATCTGAGAAAGAAAATGGTAAGCCTTTAAACGTTAGCGGAAAGGTCGCACTAGTGATTAACCCTGCTGACGCTTGGGATTTAAAAGGTGACTTTACTATCCAAAACTCACTAGGTGATTACATTACAAAACTTCCTTACAATTTCATTCTTATCGAATCAGAATTTGCTACAAAAGGTGAGTTAGTTGCATTTGTAAGCGATCGGTACGACGCGTACCGTGGTGGCGGCATCGAGGTTACAGAATACAAAGAAACGTTAGCTATGGAAGATTGCAATTTACACATCGCTAAAACATTCGCCTTTGGTAAGCCGCGCGATAACAAAGTAGCAGCGATTTACACATTACCGGTAACTCCTTAATCTTAAGGGGTTTCCACTTTTAGGAGGGATAACAGTGTATAAAGTAGTCCGAGATTTCAAGGATAAAGATGGTCGATTTTATCGCGAGGGTGACGTTTTCCCTGCACCTGACGCGAGAAAACAAACAGCTACACGCCTTAAAGTTTTGTCGTCCACAAATAATTCGTATGGCCAGATTTTTATTAAGAAAAATGAAGCACCAAAAGAAAAGTAGGTGAGTTAAATGAATGAAATCACACCAGTACTTTTATCTGAATTTAAAGGACGCATGAAACTTGGTGATGATGAGGACGACAATTTAACTCGTATCTTAAAAGCGTCTGTAGAGGCTTTACAAGATGATTGCGGTGATTATGATATAAACACTAGCGAACGCTTTAAAGAGCTTGTATTTGAACGCTCGCGATATGCTTACAATGATGTATTAGAGTATTTCGATGAAAATTTTTTATCACAAATTTTGAAATTATCACTCGCTAAAGCATTGGAGGGAAAAGACGAATGAAGCGTATTCCAAAGCCAATGCATGGAGCAAAAAGGTCAAATACAGGTGATATGCGTAATCAAATAATAATCGAAGAATTTGATCCTGATGCAGTAAATGAAAATGGTTATCCAGTTCCAGAATGGAAAACAGTGAAAAAACCATGGGCCAAGATTAAAACAGTAAAAGGCTATGAAACTATTTCTGGAGCTGCAGAAGTAAATACGAAAGTTAAACGTTTTATCATCCGTCCAACTGATGGGTTACACGAAAAACAACGTATCATCCACAAAGGAATTATCTACGATATTCAAGCGATATTAGAAGACGATGAAGAAGAGGTAACTTATACGATTGTGGCTACTTCAACTGGTGAGAAGGTGGAGCCATGAATATTGAAATGCTAGGGTTCGAAGAATTACAACGTGAATTAGCAAGTCGTTTAAATCCAGAAAACATTGTTGAACCAGCATTACAAAAAGGTGCTGAACATTTACGTGATCAATTAGAAGAAACTGTTTATAATTTCGGATTTAAAAGACGTACTGGTAGGTCACAAGATTCTATGATTATCGCTGAGAAAAAAGTGGATGGAACTATAGATATTGGTGTTAGTAACCAATCAACTGATGCCTTCTACCTCTACTTCCACGAATGGGGAACGAGCAAAATGCGAGCTAGACCTTGGTTACGACCAACTTTTGAACGTGAAATGAATCGTATTATCGAGATTATGAAAAAAGAATTAAAAATGAGGATGAGGCTATGAGTATTAATAAAATTATACGTGATGCCTTGTTGCCTTTAGGTGTGCCTGTTATGTATATGACTTATACAGGTACTGAAACAACTTATATTACCTTCTTTAGATACAACGAACGAGGAGCGTTACAGGCTGATGATACAGAGCAAATGACACGCCATTCAGTTCAAGTTGATATTTGGGGTAAGGGAGATATAGAAGCGCTCACAGAAAGCGTAAAAGACCAATTACAAGCGATAGGATTTGTGAGGAATTCCTTTTTCGAAGATTACGAGAAGGATACCAAGATATATCACAAAGCCTATCGTTTTTATTATGACAAATAAGGAGGTTGTAAATTGAAAAACAAATGTTTTGCTATCGGTTGTCCAAACGAACCAGAAACTGAATTTTGTCCAGATTGCTTGATGAATGGAGGTGTATATAAACCTAAATTAAATCCGACCATCGAAAACAATTTCAAATACCATTCACCAAAAGAAGGACAACCACAAAAATATGAAGCAATTCGCGAAAAGGCGAAAGAACTAGCATATCTAATTGACGGAATATGTCCTAACAGCGGTGAAAAATCAGATGCTATGAAATATTTAGAGAACGCTGTTATGTGGGCTAATGCATCAATTGCTCGCAACTAATATTAAAAAATAAGGAGGCTATTTAATTATGGCAGGAGTATTAATCGGTTTATCGGATATTCATTATACAAAGATCGCAGCTGGTGCCACAGATACTAAAACAGCATTTGCTAATCCAATTCAAAAATTAGCTAAAGCAATCGAGGCTAAAGTTACGCCAAAAACTTCAAATGCTGTTTTATACGCTGATGATGGTGCGGCAGAGTCCACTTCAGCAGAAGGCGAAACAGAAATGGAATTTAAAATTGATGCGCTCGCTAATGCAGTCTACGCAGATATTTTAGGTAAAGAAATCAATGAGGATGGCGTTGTTATTGACGCATCTGGTGATGTAGCACCTAACATTGCACTGGCATTCCGAAGCCTGAAATCAAACGGTAAGTACCGTTATTTCTGGTACTACAAAGGCAACTTCCAATTACCAGAGGAAAACTATAAAACTAAGGGTGAAAGTGTTGAGTATAATACACCTTCTGTAAAGGGTGTGTTTGTAAACTCTGACGTCGTTAAAAACTCTAAAGGCGAAGGCATTAAACGTATGTTTGTGGATGAAGACGACAAGGGTGTAGATGCATCCGTTATTGAAAATTGGTTTAAAAAAGTTTACACAGGTTCAACAACACCTACACCTTAATACAAAAAAGTTTAAGAGGGCGATACTTTCGCTCTCTTTTTAAATGCAATTTTCTAAAAAAAAAGGAGAGTTCTATATGACAAAAACAGCACAGGTAATGAAAGATGAAGGCGTAAAAGTTGAGTTAAAAGGTCGCAAGTTTGAAGCAAAATTTGATTTAAATGCACTATGCGAATTACAAGATAAGTTCGGTGATTTAACAAAAGCATTTGATAGCATCGATATGCAAGATTTGAAAAAAATCCGTACATTGTTGCATATCGCTTTAGCGAATGGTGAGAACGAAGACATTACAGAAAAAGAAGTTGGTGCATTGATTGATTTGAAAAATATTCATCAAATTGTAGATGCATTAACTACAGCATTTAACAATGCAATGCCGTCCACAGATGGTGAGGGAAAGTAAGCGATCCGCAAGGCGACAAAGAGTTGCCAGCGGATTTTTTTATATACATCGGAACTGTTCATTTGAACATGGATGAAGAGAGAGTGTGGAGGACATCACCACGGAAGTTACTAGCTCTATGGGATAGACACTGCATCTTCAAAGGTTGGAAAGAAAAAGGAGAGCAAGAGCAAGTACCACGTGCTTATGCAGATCAAGTCCAGTGGTAGAAAGATGGTGAGAATATGTCAGAAATCGGTGATTTAAAAGTCAAGTTATCCTTGGATAATGCACAGTTTGACCGCTCGGTTAAAAGTATGAATACAACTCTAAAAGCGATGGGTCAAGAGATACGAGGGCTTCAAAACAAAGGTAAGGAATGGGGTTCCTCGATTGATGGTCTAAAGCAAAAGCAAGATGCTTATAGTCGACTATTAGAGGGACAACAAACCAAAGTTAAAAAGCTTGCTGAAGAATATCAAAAAGCAAAGGCGGAACAAGGCGAACATGCTGACAAGACGCAAAAATTAGCAGAGCAATATAATCGTGCAACAGCTGAAATGACCCGTACCGAAACTGAACTAAAAGCAATTTCAGCCGAATTAAAAAAGGCAGAAGCTGAACTAGCAAAATCCCAATCAAGTTGGAATAAGTTCGGTGAAGCTGCTATGCAAGCTGGCGAAAAGTTAAAAGCTGTTGGCGATAAGATGAAAAGTATCGGTCAAGAGTTATCGATGAAAGTTACAGCGCCGCTAGTTGGAGTAGGAGCTATAGCCGCAAAGGTAGGTTCTGACTTTGAAGCTGGTATGAGCAAGGTCGCAGCTATTTCAGGAGCAACAGGAGGCGATTTAGCATCACTTGAAGCGAAGGCTCGTGAAATGGGTGCGACTACTCAATTCAGCGCATCTGAGGCTGCTGATGCGTTAGGATACATGGCTATGGCCGGATGGAAAACCAATGATATGTTGGCTGGTATCGGTGGTGTCATGAACTTAGCAGCAGCATCTGGTGAGAATTTAGGATTAGTTTCAGACATTGTAACTGACGCTTTAACAGCGTTTGGAATGAAGGCAAGTGACACAGGAAAATTTGTTGACGTTATAGCGGCGGCGTCATCCAATGCCAACACTAACGTCGCTATGCTCGGTGAATCATTTAAGTATGTAGCTCCAGTTGCAGGGGCATTAGGATACTCAGCTGACGATACAGCTTTAGCATTAGGTCTTATGGCTAACGCAGGCATTAAAGCTTCTAACTCTGGTACAGCATTACGTTCAATCTTGACTAATATGGCAGCTCCCACTAAGGCAATGAACGACGCTATGAATGATTTAGGATTATCTCTTACTGATAATGAAGGTCAGATGAAGCCACTTAAGCAAGTACTGGACGAAATGCGTACATCTTTAACAGGACTAGATGCAGATACTCAAGCGGCTTATGCTTCAACTATATTCGGGAAAGAAGCGATGGCAGGTGCTTTAGCTATTATCAATGCGTCAGAAGCAGATTATAACAAACTTGCTGGAGCTATCGACAACTCAGCAGGATCAGCTGAGAACATGGCTAAAGTTATGAATGACAATCTACAAGGTCGATTAAAAGCAATGAAATCAGCACTTGAAGAAGCAGCTATATCTATTTTCAAAGCTTTGCAACCGGCTTTAGAATCGTTAGTAGCTATGATTCAAAAACTTGCCGATTGGTTTAACACCTTATCTCCTGAAATGATGCGCACGATTGTTATTATTGGTGGAATTGTTGCAGCTATTGGTCCTTTATTAGTTATTAGCGGCGTCTTAGTTTCATCGTTAGGTACAATTTTTACAGCATTCGGTACTGTTTCTAGTGCTATCGCTGTAGTTACGACAGGTGCAACTGCTGCGACGCCAGCAATCGGAGCATTAGCAAGTGTATTCGCAGCTTTAACAGGTCCGATAGGAATTGCGGTAGCAGCTATAGCGGCAATCGGAATAGGTACTGCTGTAGTTGCGGGAAAAATGAGTAAATCATCTTTAGAAGTTGAAGGATTCGGAAATAAGGTTTCTGAATCTACATCGAAAGCCGTTGACGGATTCTTAAAATTATCAGATGAAGCGACAGTTGCACTCAATAAATTGGCTTGGTCAGGAGAAGTCGTAACTAGCGAAATGGCTACCAAGATGACTGATATGTACAATCAAATGGGTGAACAAGTATTATCAGCAATGAAAAATAATCATGAAAATCAATTAGCAACTATGCAATCATTCTTTAAAAGTTCATCAGCTTTAACTGCTAAAGAAGAAGCAGATATTATAAAGAACATGCAAGTTAAACAAGCTGAACAACAGGCAGTTATAACAAAAGGACAAGAAAGAATAACTGCAATACTTGAGAAAGCTAAAAATGAAAAACGTTCTATCACTCAAGCTGAACAGCAAGAAATCAATAAGATTCAACAAACAATGACAGATAATGCTATTCAAAATCTTACTAAGAATGAACGCGAACAAAAGGTAATTCTTGAAACCTTAAAAAATGATGCATCGAACATAACAGCTATTCAGGCTGCTGAAGTAGTTAAAAACTCTATTAAACAACGTGATGCTGTAGTTAAGGAAGCTAATGGACAATACAATGAATCAGTTGGAGAAATCATCAAGCAACGAGATGAAATGGGGACAATTACTGCAGATCAAGCTGACAGATTAATAAAAGATGCAAAGCGTCAACGTGATGAATCAGTTAAGCATGCGGAAGATATGCATCAAAACGTCATTAAAGAAGCTAAAGCACAAGCTAAAGACCACGTAAATGAAATAGATTGGTCATCAGGAGAGATTTTATCTAAATGGCAAGTATTCACGAATGATTTTGTTGGTTTATTTAAAGAATTAGGTACATCAATATCTAAAACGTTCGACGATATAAAAACAACAATATCTAAGTTCGCAGAAAAAATTGGCGAAATACCTAGTATGATGATGTCAGCTTGGTCTGGAGCTTTAGGTGCGATTACAGGATTACTCGGAAATCTAAAAGAAAAATTGTCGTTTGTTACTGAAGTATTAAATATAGGTAACGCAATGGATGCATTGAAATTAGCACTAGAGTCAATTGCATCTGTGGTACTAATGTTATTAGGTCCATGGGGACTACTTATAAGTTTATTTATTAAAGCTTACAACCATACGACGTTACTGCAAGATATTTTTGCAATGCTCAAAGGTGAGATGTCATTTGATGAGGTAGCTAGCAACTTTGCTACTTCAATTAGCGATATCATCAGTAATATAGCCGAACTAGCAACGCGTTTTATTCCGTTAGGTGCTGAGATGATTGTTAATTTAATCAATGGTGTAAGCAATAATATTGGGAATTTATCTACTACATTTGCAGAGATTGTGCCTACTATCATTAACACACTTGTTATGATACTCCCTCAAATCATACTTTTGGCGGCAGACATTATAACAAATTTAGCTAATGGTATAACAACCAATTTACCACTTATAGTAAAAACGATTACTAGTTTGATGGAGTCAATTACAACAACATTCACAACTTTAATTCCTCAACTTATAGAGGTAGGAGTATCTGTATTATCAACTCTTATAGAGGGCATCGTCACAGCTTTACCAGTGATTATAGAAGTGGTTGTTCAATTAATAGATACTTTAATAAGTACTTTGATTACAACACTACCTTTATTAATAGAATCAGGTCTTTTGATTATACAGACTTTGTTAAATGGAATTGTAACAGCATTACCATTAATCATAGAAAGTTCACTAGGTATAATCATGTCACTTGTGGACGGCATAACAACAGCCTTACCACAACTAATTGAAGTAGGAATATCAGTTCTTACTACGTTACTTGAAGGAATAGTTGGAGCATTACCAACGATAATCGAGGCAGCATTAACTATTATCGCTGCTCTGGTAGGAGCATTAATTTTACTTTTACCTCAAATCATCGAGGCAGGTATACAAATTATCACAGCACTAGTTGACGGTTTAATAACAGCACTACCAGCTATTTTAGAAGCAGTGTTAACATTAATCACAGCTTTAGTAGGAGCTATAATATCATTGTTGCCTCAATTAATCGATGCAGGAATTCAAATCCTTATGGCACTTATAAATGGACTAATACAAGTTTTACCGCAATTAATACAAGCTGGTATCACATTAATCACAGCCTTATTAAAAGCTATTATTGGTTTATTACCTCAACTATTAAGTGCAGGTGTACAACTGATTGTCGCTTTAACAAAAGGTGTGTTATCAGTTTTAGGACAACTGTTATCAGCAGGTGGCCAATTAATACTTGGCTTATTAGGTAAAATTCTAAGTTTTGCTGGTCAATTATTATCCGCCGGTGGCACTCTAATAGGAAAGTTAGTGTCCGGAATATCATCTTTAATAGGTAATGTTATAGGTGCTGGAGCAAAACTTATCACTGGCCTCATTGATAAAATTTTAAGTTTTGTAAGTAACATATTATCAGCTGGTAAAGATCTAGTAGGTAATTTAATAGATGGTGTACTCAGTAAGGCCACTGATATGATTAACGTTGGTAAAGATTTAGTGAGCGGTTTGATCAAAGGTATAACAGGTATGGCAAGTGATGCTATAGAGGCGATTACTGGTGTTGTGGATGGCGTTATTAGTAAAGCAAAAAATCTATTAGGTATTAAATCGCCTTCGAGAGTGTTCAAACAGATTGGTTTATGGACAGGTGAAGGTATGGCCATTGGTTTAGATCAATCAAGTCCACGGGTTAACAAGGCGATGTCAGATATCGGTGATGGTATCTTGTCCGTTTCTGAAGAATTCCAAAAAGAATATTCCAATCTGGTCGATGAATTTAATAATAAGAATGAGGACAAAAACGATAAGACCTTAGAGAAGATTTATAAAATCCAAAATAACGCAGCAAAGAAAAAACGAAAGTTAACACAAAAAGAATTACAGGACATTGCATTATTAGAAGCCCAATATAAAGATCAAAAGCTGAAATCAGAAAAAGAATTTCAAAAGAAATACAAAGCACTCGTAGAAAAATCTGAAAAAGAATATCTGGAAGTTATCAAGAATTTTATTGCTGATAAAAAGTCTTTAGACGAATTGTCTTTAATAGAAGAAGTCGCGATATGGGAGCAATCGATTGAACTCTTTAAGGAAGGCTCAAAAGAACGTATCCTAGCGCAAAAAGAATATAAAAAAGCAGTCGATACTGTAAACAAAGAAGTCCTAGCAATTAATAAAGACTACCAACAGCAGATGCAAAAAATAAATGATGATCTACTAAAGGAAGAAGAAAGATTAAATAAAGAGTACCAAACTGTATTTGACAATCGCGTAAAAACACTTATGTCATACGCTGGCACGTTTGATGCATTTAAAGTTGAGCTCAATCGTACAGGGCAGGAATTATTGGATAATTTGCAAGGTCAGGTTGATGGTTTTAAAAAGTGGCAAGAGGAATTTGCAAAGCTTTCTGGGCGCAATATCGATGATGGTTTATTAAAAGAGCTATCTGATTTAGGTGTTAAAGCCTTACCAGAGTTAGCCGCACTTAATAGTATGACTGATGAACAATTAACTCAATACAGCGAGTTGTATCGCGAGAAATCGCAATTAGCGCGTGAACAAACCGAAAAAGAATTGGTTCTCATGCGTGAAAACACAGATAATCAAATCATAGAACTTCGTAAAGTTGCTACAAAACAACTCAATGCTTTGAAAAACGAATGGAGTTCGAAAATTAAGGAGCTCACAACGACTACAGCTGACGAGTTATCTTCACTTCAACAGATTGGTGTGGATGCTGGACAAGGGCTACTTAATGGTTTAGCAAGCATGGAAGGACCTTTAATTTCAAAAGCTCGACAAATCGCAAATGCTATTTCATCTACAATACAACAAGCCTTAGACATCCACAGTCCTTCACGTGTTATGCGAGGATTTGGGGTCAATATTGGTCAAGGCCTAATTGTCGGCATGGATGAAATGATTAATAAAGTTGCGGCAGCTTCTAGCCGTCTAGCATCATCTGTGGAAGGCAGTATGCAATTCAGTCCAACCACTGCTACTGCAAATGCGCTTAATGCTCCTAATACAATAAATCATAATAATCAAAAGAGCTTTGCACCAATAGTTAATGTATATACAACAGAAAGCCCAGAACAGGTTATGAAACGCGAATTACGCCGTATGCAATTCGGATTTTAGGAGGTGACGACTTGATAATTAAAGACATGACTATTACTAATAATCGTGGCGAATCGATAGTTTTCGGTCGTCACTTTTTTATTAAAGAGGATTTTGAGATAAGTGGATTAGAAGCAAATGTCAATATGTCTGAATCGACTTCGGACGGTGCTCATTACCAATCGACAACGCTGTCTACACGTGATATTGAAGTACCGTTTTATATTTTAAAATCTAACACTGAACCATGGTGGATTGAAGAAAAGAGACAAGAAGCCTATAGGGTATGTAACCCGAAATACAACCCGATGAGGATTGATTTTGTAACCAAATCTGACGAGGCACTTTATGTTACAGCGAATTTAACAGCAGCACCATTTTTTCCGAAAGGCTTTGAAAACGACAATAACAGATGGTCTACAGGTCTAATACAATTTATCGCTACTGATCCATTTATCTATGAAGCAAAGTCAATAAAAGTAGATATCGCATTGTGGGTATCAAATCTTGAATTTCCTCTAGAAGTTGTGGAGGAAGGTATCGAGGTTGGCTATCGAAGTCCATCTCTTATTGTGAATGTGCTGAATGAAGGTAGCGAATCATCAGGGATGAAAATTCGCTTCTCGGCATTATCTGAAGTGGTCAATCCAAAGCTTCTAAATGTAAACACCTATGAAGCATTTAATCTTAATTATAGGATGCTCCCAGGTGATGTTATCGAAGTATCAACTTATCGAGGAAAACGATCAATTTTGCTTATTCGAAATAACGTGGTATCAAGTATTTTTAATGCTCTAGATTTCGATACCTCCACATTCTTACAGTTGGAGCCAGGTGACAATTTATTGCGATATGATGCAAAGAGTGGCTTAGATTTTTTGGAAGTATCAATTGAATTTACACCAAAAAGAATAGGAGTTTAATGATGATAGAATTATATGTTTTTAATTTGCAGTTCGAACCTGTTGGTGAAATAAGTGCATATAAGTCCCTTGAGATTGAACGTAATTATGACAAGGTAAGCAAGTTAATTTTACGTATTGCAAGCTCATCAGAAGTGAATGAATTGTTGAAACATGACAATATTTTAACGACGCAAGATAACCCGAATTATGGCTATATAATTGAGCACTTTGATTATACAGATGAGGATGAAACAGAAATAGAAATACATGCTTATTCACTTAATTACATGTTGTCTTGGAGATCGATTGATATACAACGACGATATAGCGGTAATGTGGAGGACCTTATCAAATACTTCATCTTGATGAATGTAATCACTCCTGATAACCCTAATCGTATTCTTCCAAATTTAAGGCTTGCTGCAAACAGTGGAATTAACATTGAGGATGAGTCGACAAAAACAGGCGGTGAAGTGATTGGACATGTCTTCGAGATATGTAATAAACACGAGATGAGTATTGATATTTTGCTAAATCATAAGGATAAAAAATTTGATGTTTATACTTGGCAAGGTGTTGATCGTTGCACTCAACAAACAATCAATCCACACGTTATTTTCAGTAAAGAGTACGACAACATCATTAACCAAAAGTACATTCATAACAAAGTTGATTATAGGAATACGGCAATCGTCGCAGGAGAAGGCGAGGGAATTGAACGTAAACAAGTGGTTACTAATGACCACCTAAGTGGATTTAATCGACGCGAATTATATGTAGATGCACGTGACCTCCAAAGTGAGTACTCGGATGATGATGATAACAAAAAAACGATGACTCCAGCTGAATATGAAGATGCACTTAAAATACGAGGCGATGAAAAATTGTCAGACTATCAAATTATCGAAACGTTTGAAAGCGAAGTAGATATGTATAGTCAATTCACTTACGGCATTGATTACAAACTCGGTGATCGTGTAAGTGTTCGGAATGATGAGATTCAACGCATTATGCATCCACGTGTTATTTCAGCCACTTTAACAAGCAACAAAGAAGGAGTAACGCTTGGTATTAATTTTGGTAGCAACATACCAACAATCCTCGAAAAGATAATAAAGAAGGTGAATAAGTAATGACTATATATAGTGGTATTTTTAACAGCGTCAACGGTGACCGTAAATATAATGCTTGGTGGTTCGCTAAGTATTTTGCAACATTTATCGGTAATGGCGTATTTCCGAATCCATCCACAAATCTTCAAGTAACTGCATATCAAAATATGAAGGTAGTCGTCAAACCAGGTAGCGGATGGATTGACGGCTATTTTTTATATAGCGATGGTGACCATGTACTTCAATTAGATGTTGCTGATGGCGTATTAAAGCGCATTGACCGTATTGTTATGCGCCTAAATCATTTAACTAGAAAAATTGATTTGGTTGTTAAAAAGGGAACATTTGCAAGCAGTCCAGTAGCACCAATGTTGCAACGTGATACGGATTATGTAGAACTAGCCCTTGCTGATGTACTGATTAACAATGGTGCTACTCAAATTACTCAATCGAATATTACTGACCAACGACTAAACAAAACGGTGTGTGGTATCGTACATGGGACAGTGGATCAAGTAGATACAACTACAATATTTAATCAATATCAAGCTTGGTTTACTCAAACTACTAATAGCGTAGCTACTGACTTAGATATATGGAAACAGCATACGGAAGATGATTTCAACATATGGTTCGATAGCATTAAAGACATTCTTAATGGAGATGTCGCTGGTAACTTAGCGGCTCGTATCGCTCAGCTTGAGGTGGACTTCGGCAATCACAATAAAGACGCAATTCGTCATAATAACTACGGACGAGCTACAGGAACTAACGCGTTAATTATCACATCTGCTGGTAACTCCAAACCTATTACAGCATATGCCGAGGGTATGTCATACAAGTTCAAAAACACCACTACAAACACTAGTGGGACTATGACAGTTAACATCGACGGCTTAGGTGTTAAAAATCTACGTAGAAATGGTAATTTACCACTACCAGTAGGTGGAATTAAAGCCGGGGGCATCTACAACATTTCATATGATGGTTCGGTTTTTACACTAACTGATGAAGGGGGCGAATATGGAGATGTAGCAACTAACGATGTAAGAAAAGGGAAAATATTTGGAACTGTCGATGGGTTGAAGACTGGTACTTTGGATTTAAGCAACCTTAAACCAGAGAATCTATTACGGGGTATTACGATTGATGGTGTGTCTGGCGGCATTGATAAGGCACATGGTCGAATAAATAATGAGGCAGATGCTAGGTTAGCTGGTACACATTATGAGTACGTTAATAAC
The DNA here is from genome assembly GCF_056394365.1 of Lysinibacillus sp. 10T31. Lineage (NCBI taxonomy): Bacteria > Bacillati > Bacillota > Bacilli > Caryophanales > Bacillaceae > Lysinibacillus > Lysinibacillus sp. 10T31. The sequence goes on along the minus strand of NZ_JBFTHS010000010.1, from coordinate 76,784 downwards.
CGACACAATAAGAAAATATTCCCAGTAGATGATGGGGAGAAATACGAACTTACATCTTGGGGAACTGATCATACTGTTAATAAGTATAATGCCGCTGGAGTAGTCGTTCAAACTGTTAAGCTAGCAAACTTCCCATGGGAGTCACACTGGTGGGAAATCGTTAAAAACGGGGAAGTACAACTTGCGCGGCAATCCGAATACATCAACGCATACGATTGGAATACTGGTGCGTTAACTAATCAAACGAGAGTCGCCAATATGGGCATTCCATACGTAACATTCAAAACACCTGTAGATACAAACAACCGATGGATAGTGGGTGTCGGCAATAATCATAATTACGTTGGGGTATACGATCTAAATGCAACATTACTTAATTCAATAAGTTTGATGGAGTATGTGGATAATGGGTCAGGAATGAGTAGACAATTGGCTGATAACGCAATGCTTATAAGTGGTCAAGGAGCGTCTGTATGTCTGATGATTAACGGACGAGATTGGCAGACAATAAAACCAATAACTTTCTCAACGGCATATGACGCATCTGCAAGATTAAGTACTGCATTAGCGATGTTAATGACTTTAGGGAGGAAGATATAAAATGACAAAAGAATTTGAAGCAGTTTATTTACGAATTGATAATATTAGAAACGAATACGGAGATATGGATTATCATGGATTAGATATCTCGACTTATGGTAGTGTGATTCCAGGCTCGCCATTATATAATGCTGGAGATGTAAAGGTTTGCTATATGATTTATAATATTACTGACTTCGCCATTCCAAACGACCCAAATATTACAATCGTAACAAAAGAGGAATACGACGCATTCAAAGCGGAGATTGAAGCTAGTCGTCCACTACAATCCGATACGGAACGCATTACCCAACTAGAAACAATGCTACAAACACTTATCTTAGAGAAAGAGGGTATGATGTAATATGGATAATCAAGTATTTATTGACTTCTTAGCATATCGAATCATTTCAGGAGCTCTAGATTATGAGTATGCAGTTATAAAACGTCCTGACTTGAAAGAAGGTATAGATGTATCACTACAAAAGAAAAAATCCGAGCATTTAATAAAAGATATCGAAAACAAGTAAACGCAGCATAAGCTAGCGTTATTTTTTATGCCTTCCACAGATCCTTGTGGAGGGCTTTTATTATGCAGAAAAGGAAGTGTTGTAATGGAGAAATGGATAGGGGCAATTAGCGGATTAATTGGCGCTATAGTGTCCTATGCTGTGGATGGCTTAGGAATGGCTGTGACTGTTTTAATCGGTTTTATGGCAATTGATTATATAACAGGAATTATGAGTGGAATCGTTAATCAAAACTTAAATAGCCGAGTAGGTTTCAACGGCGCTATGCGAAAAATTTATTACTTATTGCTAGTTGGTTCAGTGTACATGCTTTCATTAGTGATACCTGGTATAGAGTACGCAGGGGATGGGGCGGCTATTGCATTTTGCGTACTCGAATTTATTTCTATCACAGAAAACGGTACAAAGATGGGCTTACCAATGCCTGACTTTATTAAAAATATTTTATCGATTGTAAAGGATAAATCAGGAGAGGGTGAAGCGAAATGAGCACAAGTGTAACTACAACATGCCGAGATATTTCTGAACTATTACCGCCAGCTAGATTAGCTGTGCAACTATTATTTCAAGAATGCTACAAGGCAGGTATTAGAAATATCTTCATCACCGAAACATATCGCTCGCAAGAACGGCAGAAATATCTATATGAACAGGGTCGTACTAGACCAGGACAAATTGTTACTTGGACACTAGACAGCAATCACAAATCACGACTAGCGTGGGACGTTGCTGTTGGCCCTCCACAATCTTTATATGATGTAGCAACACTTAGTCGAATTGGTGCGATTGCACGTAAGCTAGGCATTACATGGGGCGGTGATTGGATAGGAAGTATTGACCGACCTCATTTTGAGGTTAAACCAAATTGGGTTATCCCTAAAGGTTACAAGCTTGAAGGACAAGTAATCGTTCCAATTAGTAGCGCAATAAAAGTGCAATTAATTGTGGAAGACAATAAGTCGAAAGAAACTGAAAAGGATGATGATAAAATGCAATTTACAAACGAAACTATAAAAGAAGCAGTACGTGACCACATTAAACAAGTAGTAAATAAAGGGCTGATAGATAAGTCATGGTTAGATAAATTCGACAATGGAACTATGACAACTGGTGATTATGAAGGTTTGAAGCTTATCATTGCACAGCGTAGTAACTAACACAAATGCCCAGGTACTCAATTAATTTTGAGCCTGGGCATTTTTTTATTGCCAAAAATTTTTTCTTGCCAAAATACAAACATCTGTTCTAATATGTATACAAACAGACGTTCTTGCTTATGGAGAAAAAAAGGAGCTCATCATGCCAATAATAATTAACGATAATACACAACTAATATTTGGAGTAGGGGATATTTCAATTCAAATTGGATATGACAAATTTAAAAGTCCAGGTATTGTTCAATTTGTGGAAGTAGACCCATTACCAATTAACACAACCATAGAAATTAACACTGACGAAAAGGTGAAAATGGATGATGCTCCAGTAACATTTATTTTTAATCAAGTTGAAAGTTTAGACGTGGTGATTAATCAATTACAAAAATTACGTGTAGTAATGGGAGGAAATCGAGATGCGAGATCAATTAGTTAAAGCAATGCAACGTAATCAATTGGTGAATATGATGTATATGGCTAAAGACGGTCAAGTATCAAAAAGACGTATCAAAGTCATTAAAATTGTCGGTGATTCATTTCAAGCCTATTGCTTCAATAGACAGGCAAAACGTACATTTATGATTGATAGTGCATTGGCGGTTGTTCCAGTCTTCCACAAGGAGCGAGAGGTTGTATGATAAGTTTTGAGCAAAGGCGACTAATGCACAAATATGTGGTATATGATATGGCTGTCCAATCATTGCAGCGTGATTATAAGGTTATTGAAAACCTTAAAATGAGCAAAGTCTATTTGCCGATACTTGATAAGCTTTTAGACGATATATCTCAAGAGTGTTACAACTCAAAAAGGCTGTTGGCCAAAGATAAAATTAGAGTCGTGAAGTGGGAAAAAGTAGATGAATACTTTAGTGATTTGACTATTGCCACAGCTGGCGAAGACTTAGTATTGACGTATGCTAATATGGCATTGAAAACTCAGGTAGAGAAACTACTTTTAAGCCATACAAACAAAGGCGCTAATTAGTATAGTGCCTATTTTTTATGCAATGGAAAAAAGCCACTCAGTTTGAGTGACTAAGATTTCTTATTGTAAGACAGGCGCTAACCATTTATCGGTTTTAGCCATACCATTTGCTGCACGCGTATAATTAAATTTAGCAATATTTTCGCCTTCTAAGTGATAAGGTACTTCCCAAAATACTGTTATTTCCTGTATACCTTTTTCTTCTGCAAGTTTAGCTGCAATATTATCACTGTACATTTCAAGCATTTCAACTGTTGTCTTTTCGCTATTCTTTACTTCCCAAGTTAAATGCGGTAACACAATATACTGTTTTTCCTCAGTTTTATAGTTGTTCACTGATAGTTCGTTAATTTTTGTTTTCTTTATATCTGTAGAGACTATTTTTTCAACTATTTTCTTTATATCTTCTTTTTTATCTGTTTCTACAACTTCTGATTTAGGCTTAGTAACTTGTTGTTCTAATAAACCAAATTCCATAATTGTATCTAATTTTCCATTGTTGAATAGTAGTGTTATTTTTGAATCTTTGTCTATGCCATTTTCTCCGTCGTATTCATAAGTAACTAATTTTTCATTGACCTGATTAGTGCTATCAGATTTAGCTTTACCGCCTACTGTTTTCTTTACTTCTTCTAAACTCATACCTTTTTTTAACTTTTTAAATTCTTCTGGTGTAATTGTTGTTACCTTTTTAATATTTTTTTCTTCTTCTTTAGCTTTGTGTTTTTCCTCTTTTTCGGCTTCTTTAGCTTCTTGTTTGGCTTTTTTCTCTTCTTCTTTAGCCTTTTTTTCTTCTTCCTTAGCCTTTAGCTTAGCTTCTTTCTCTGCTTCTTTTTTAGCTTGTTCAGCCTCTTTCTCTTTTGCTTTATCTGATTCTTCCTGAGTCTTATCTGGTTCTTCAGCTTTTTCTACGCCACAAGCAGTAAGTAATAATACAGACATGGCTCCTATGTAGAATAATTTTTTCATTTCAAAATTCCTCCCTCTATATTTCCATTTTAGGAAATTTGGTATCGAAAGTACATATAAAAAAACAGACAACCTAATTTAGTTATCTGCTTCATCTACTGTTTGGAATAATTCTCCGACATTATTTACTTCTAAAGCGACCATGATTTTCTCCAATGCTTCCTTCGGATACATCTTGACTTTGTTATTGGTGATCTCACTAATCAAGCGTGTAGTAAGCCCTGTTTTCTCCGCTAAATCCTTTTGGTTCATGTCTCGTTCCGCAAGCAATATTTTTAACCTCGATTTCAAATACACGCAATACACCTTCTTTCGTTTCATATTCCATAACTAAATTATAAATCAATAAATAAAATTACGCAATTAGTAATTGACATTACGAATAAAGTAATTTACTATTTGGGTAACAAAGTTATTTGTAAAGTAATTTGGTTATTCTATTAGTAAATAAAATAACGAAAGGCGGAATTGGAATGAACAATTATTTCAAACTCGAGCAAGAACGTTCTAGATATTTATTAGAGCAAACACTTGTGTTATCTACAGTAAAAGGACATTTGAAAGGCACTATCAAGTACAACGAATCCAGTGAGGTTGTAGAGTTTGCAACTAAACTATTGGGTATCATCGATGAAGGATTAGCAGCTGTAGAAGAAGAGTATAAGAAATTGGTATAGGAACTGAAGAAGGATGTGAGAAAACGATGGCATTTGAATACCTAGCACAATACACAACATTTAATTCAGTAGCAGATATGGATAAGAGTGTGGAGGACCATATGGCGGTTCATTACTACGAACTAACAGAATCAGAACGAGCTATCGTTTTTAAACTCGCTTCTCATTCATTGGAGCATCCAGGAGTGTGTCACCTTAAAGCAAGTACGATTGCTGCATCTTTAGAGATCAGCACAAAGACTGTTTACCGCGCGATAATTAAACTTGAATCACTAGGAATCATCAAGAAAGAAACGACTGTAAAAAACAAAGGTGGACAAGGTGCAAGCATTTATATCATTTTGCCTTACAATGTCCCAGCGTCAATGTCCGAGCGTGGAAATGCTGAAAAGCCTTGTGAGAGTAATGATGAAGTGCAACAATCAGAAAACCTATCTTTAAACTCTTTTAATCTTTTAAAAACAAGCAATTTAGAATCTATATATAATAACGCTCACGCTGAAAAAGAAGCTTGTAAGGAATACATGAATGAGTACCAGGTGATGCTGTTCGATTTCATGCACTCGCTACCTGTACGTGATGATTTAAAAAATCAATTGCATAAGTGCATCTTAGCAACAGAAATGAACAATATACGTGATTTTGTGAACGCTAAAGACGTTTTAGCTAATATCATCCGTGATATTGCGAACGGTACATTAACAATTGCTAGTACGTTAAGGGCCGTATTTGTAGGGGCATATAGCAAGGCTGTAGAGCGATTAAGTAATAAGCCTACTAAATCATCATCTGTGGAGGACAAGGCACACAGAGAACGTCCTGTGCCTTTCTATAACTGGTTAAATGAACGTGATAGCCATCCACAATTAATGGTGCATGGTGAACCATCGTTAGAGAACTGGCTTGAATGGTAAAAAATAACCGCTATAAATTGCTCGGAGTTATGTGAGGTTTAGTCGATGAGCAATTTATAACGGTTGAGGGAGAATACATGCTTTATGTTGTTCCAAAATTATTATTTTATACGTAAGGAGGAAATACAATTGACTCATTTTGAATACATGCAGCAACAGGGGCAGTTAAATATATTTGATTTTCTTTCGGTCCAGGAATCGGACCATAAGCTAAATGTGGACCGATTGCCCTCCACAGATGTTAATAGAGCTGTTGATAAAAAGAAGTATATAGGGTCTCATGTAAGGGTGAATATTGTACGTAGATAATGGAGAGAGCTTCGTATTAGTTATATGTCGAAATAAATCATGGTAAACAAAAGGTAAACATTTAAGGTGTAAATGGCTGATATATCAGCGTTATAGTATGTCCTCCTGGGACGTCTAAAGGTTCAGATAGAGTAAGTTTGAACCAACTGAAAAAGCGCTTCAAATCCTTTAACATTAAGGATATGAAGCGCTTTTTCTTTTTTAGGAATACGTTAGAAAAGGGTAGAAAAAGAAAAGTTTCTATCCAAATTCTATAGTACATCGAATATCTAGAAATTGATAAAGAGCTAAAAAAGTTCAAATCCAGAATAGGACATACAGCAATCGAGTGGCAATGATAGCTGCCATGAATGTAGCTGTACAACCCTTAAGTGATTTAAATGAGGGAACCTCTCAAATACACTGGGCATAAGCTGATAATATATGTCGAATTGAAAGGGTGTCTTGTTCATGTTTTCTTATCCTCAATTTCCCTATCGCGATTATAGATCTATGTCCAACAGTTTTTATTACGCCCCTTATTGGTCGCCCTGGAGCAATGGTGCCCTTGAATTTGATGAAAGACACCGTGTACCTTCACAGCAACAGCTTACTTTCGTGCTAGTGCACGGTGCTTGGGCTGATGCTCATTTCTGGGATGGAGTAGCGGCAGAGTTGCGCAGTCGAGGGCATGACGTCTATACACCTGAATACGCAGGTCATGGCGATGATCCGAATAAAAATGTCACGCATGCGATGATCACGAAGTCCGTTGTTGATTTTATTATAAAATGGAATCTACGTAATGTTGTTCTCGTCGGGCACAGTTTCGGAGGATCAGTCATTCAAAAGGTTGCAGAACAGGTTCCGGATCGCATAAAGCGACTTGTCTTCTGGGACGCGTTCGTACTGAAAGACGGAGAATCAGTTGCTGACGAATTCTCGCCCCAAATGTTACAAGGTTTTGAACAGCTCAGAGCCAGCTCGAATGACGATACGATCTTTATGCCGTTTTCCCTGTTTCGGGATTCGTTCGTCAATACGGCAACTTTAGAGGAAGCTAAACGGATGTATGAAAGCGTTACTCCGGAACCGGCTAAGCCGCTTTTCGAGAAACTGGATCTTAAAAAGTTCTACTCGCTATCTACGCCCAAAAGCTATGTCTATTTCTACCAAGACAATGCATTGCCACGAGGTGAGAATTACGGCTGGCATCCGAATATGTCTAGCAGGCTTGGACAGTTCCGCCTGATTGTAGGCGACGGTGATCACTTTACGGACACGCGTACAAGGCCAGCTATGGTGGCACAGAAGTTTTACGAGGCAGGTCGCGACTGAATACTGTAAACAGGATTAAGTTAATGATTAGCTTTAATAAACCATAAAAAGACCTCTTTGTGAGGATCAAAAAGAACCAAGTTAAAATCAACTGAAAAGTGCTTTAAATCCTTTGTTATCAAGGATTTGAGGCGCTTTTCTTTTTTCATGTTGTTCATTCTTAATGTGGTCAGATCAACTCTTTGAAAAATGTATTTTGTTTCACCACTTAGTCTCAGTGGGTTATTCACATACAATTAATGATGTTCTCACTAAACTCATTCTCCCTCCGTAAAGATTCTTTTGTAAATTAGAATAATTTATATAAAAAACGGAAAGAAATATGTGTAAAAATGTTGGAGTTGATAATTATGGAATTTGATAAAGAGAATGAAGTTTACTGTTACAGCTGTCGTAAAAAAACTGTATTTACACGTAAAGATATGCATAATAAAAGTGGGGTAGATAGTCATTGTAGTGAATGTTCAGGTATTTGGTTTGAATGGCAAAATCGAGCCGTGGAGAGAGAAATGGAAAAGTGGATTGAATATAACCAAAGGCTCATAAATTAACTGAATGTCCATTTTTAACATCCACTAGTTAAAAGAATTTATTACATTAATGATTGAGCTGTTTCATAAATTTAATCCCTTTAGTTTCAAAATTAGTTGAATTAGGCATTATTGAAAAGTTACCTGGAACAAAACTAGCAAGTTAACCACTTCTGGAGCAACAGGATTGATTGAGGAAGCATAACAAAAGGACTTGTGTGAATTTTACGCGCAAGCCTTTAGATTGATGTATGATGGTTATTTTTTTATAGTTGAAAAGTCGAGAATAGTCCTCAAAAATATTGATCCATTATTTTTCTACACCATTTTCAATATAAGATTCTAAAACAACTTTATTTTCACGATTTAAGTAATAGTAATACGTTTTTGAATCACCTTCGATTTTAACGGAAACCATCCCATTTTTTGAACCTCTTAAATTTACTATGAATGTTTAAGAGAATCCTTTGAAATTCCCTCGCTACCTATTAAATAATCAATTACTGCCTTATTCGTAATTAAATTTAAATTGAATATAGCCAAAAATAATAATCAATAGGATTAATACACCTAAAAAATTTTATAGATTTTTTTCAAATTATTCCCTCGTTTTATTTGCTTAACTATTGAAAATTTTTTATACAGAAAATGTAACACTACTGATTATTGATTGGTAGTGAAATAGTAAAAGTGCATCGAAGGTGTTTATTTTAGTTATGGAATATGAGTAGCAAAGAAACGGGAAGGATGATAATCATTAAAAAAATGAACTAGGCAATCTATTTATTAGTATGTTTAGATTGGATTTAGATAGGAAATTACTAGCCCTTTCAGAATAAAGTCTAGTATAGTTATATAGGTATTATATTTAATGTAACAAGAGAATAATCTTAATATACGTATAAAAAGTTGGTGAATTTTATTTTGACTGAGAAGTATTTTAAAATAAGCGGATTACTTGTTTATGGCTTAATTTTAAGTGGGATAATCGGTTTTATTTCTTCTGTTTTTTTAATTTTAGTTAATGGCTTGGCAGATTTTTTGTGGAATGATGTAACCAATGATTTAAAAATACCCGCTATTTATACATTAATTTTATGTATTTTTGGTGGCATTTTAGTAGGTGTTAGCAAGTACAAGTGGGGTGGCCTGCCTAAAACGGCTAATGAAGCTATTGTTGAATTAAAAACAACTCAAAAAATTGACTATTCGAATGTAGGTCTCAATTTTTTAATTGCTTTTTTAATTTTAGTTTTTGGTGCAAGTGTTGGTCCCGCAGCAGCCATACTAAGTTCTGTTATTGCGTTATCGGTATGGCAGGGAGATAAAATGCGTTACTTTTATTTTTCCTACAACGAATGGAAACAGGATTCTTGGATAATTAAACTAAAAAAATTAACTTTACCTCATAACTACCTTATTCCATATAATCCTGATCGGGCTCCTAAAGAGAAAAAACTGCTTTTATTGAAGAAATCCTTATATATATTATTTATCGTTAATGGAATAGTAACCTTTATGTTCTTTATTAAAATATCAGATCAACCTCCTTTTGTGACAAAGTTAGGGGAAACTAATTGGGGATTAGATGAATTGTTTCTATTTATTCCTTTTGTGTTGTTTGGTATTTTGTTTAGTAAACTTTATGAACTAATGGAAAGAGCAATGAAAAAATTCTTTTCTAAAATTAACAATAAAATTATTTTAAGTGCTGTTATCGGTGGTATTGGTATTGGTTTAATATCAATAATCGCTCCTAATTTACTTTTTTCCGGCCAACTTTCTATGCAAGCTTTACCTAGTTTAGTACCGACACTTTCGATGGCTACTTTAATTTTAGCTTCTGTTTTAAAACTGATTTTTATGGAGTTTTGTTTTAAGTCAGGTTGGGTTGGTGGAAATGTTTTACCAGTTATATTCGCTTCTATATTACAGGGTTACGCGATCGCGACTTTTTTTCCACAACTAGATATGCTCTTTATCGTAGCTGTTATAGGTGGTAGTGCTTCAATCGCTATTTTAAAGACACCTTTACTAGTAGGAATTGCTCTAATGCTATTTTTCCCTAAAGAGTTAGCCCCGGTTATATTAATCATTGTGTTTTTATTTATTTGGTTAAGTAAAATGGGTAAAAAAAATCCGCAAAAAATAACTGCTTGATTTTAGTTGGGAACGCTGGTTGAAACCAACTGAAAAATGCTTCAAATCCTTTAGTATAAAGGGGGTGAGGCGCTTTACCTTTTTTTATAGAACTATTTGATCGATTAAAAAGGGGATACAATCTAATCAACAAGTTACTATTCATTAGGTGAGAATCTTACATGTTGAATAGATTTGAAGCTCATTATTTTATCAACCCAAAACAAAATATCTAAGAAACGAAAGAAGCGAAAACCTATAAAAAAAGTTATAATATAATAGGAAGAAACTCAATAAAGAGAGATGGATTTTAAAATGAATGAACAATTAGAAGAGTGGATTTCACGTTTTCAAAAGGAGAAAGATATAGAGGCCCTCGCAAACTTAAAAGACTATTGCTACTATATGATTGACCCTTTAATTGAGGAATTTACGGAGAAATACGGTGAAGATGCTGGGGAGTTATTACGGTTAAAATGGGATAAGCGTTTTTATTTTATTTTTACAAAGTATCAATTAAATGTTGGTCTGCCTTTAGATACTTTCGTTAAAAATACATACCGCTTTTATTTTATGCAAGTTTTAAAAAAGGCTGGCTATTAAACAGTAGGGGAGTGTTTCAAATTTGAACATTGCTCCATTAAAAAATCCTTGTCTCGTGTAAAAGCGAGACAAGGATTTTTGTGTTTCACATGCTCTTAGGCAGGAGAATAACTGCTTGTAAAAGCCTGATTGGTGAAGACTAATCATCAGTAGGGGATGAAGAAAACCCCACTGATGAAAGTTTCACTTTATTGATACATCATATCTTCTGCAAGGTGGGTAAATACCTCACCGATAATGGAGTCTTCGTCATAAACGGAGGAACCTGTATTTTCCTCAGGTTGCGCAAATGGAATTTGAGCGATGATACTTGTCTGAAGCTCATCTGCTAATTTTTCTGCGCCACCTTGACCGAATAAATAGTTCTTTTCGCCATTTGAGTTTTCAAAGTAAGCCATGTTTTCAACAACACCAAGAATCGTGTGGTTCGTATGTTGAGCCATCAGACCTGCACGAGAGGCAACATGTGAAGCTGCAAGGTGTGGTGTTGTTACAATAATTTCCTGTGCTTGTGGAATCATTGCTGCCATATCAATGGCTACATCTCCTGTACCAGGTGGTAAATCTATAAGGAGATAATCTAAGTCACCCCAATGTGTATTAACAAGGAAATTACGAATCCATTTGTTAAGCATTGGGCCACGCCACATGACAGGTTGGTTTTCGTTTGTGAAAAAGCCCATCGACATGATTTTTACACCATGACTTATTACTGGTATAGCTGTTTGGTCTATCATTGTTGGCTTTTGTTGAATCTTCATCATGGCAGGAATACTGAATCCATATATGTCGGCATCTAAAATACCTACACGTTTTCCAAGACGGGCAAGAGCTACTGCTAAGTTAATCGTCACGGTAGATTTACCGACGCCACCTTTACCGCTAGTAATTGCTATAAATTTGACACCAGAATCGGGTAGAAGCATTTTAGGCATACCTTTATCCGTAACTTTTTCTGATTTTAAAGAAGCTGTTAAACTACGACGTTCGTCATCTGTCATAGAACCAAATGTAATGGAGACATTTGTTGCGCCGATTGCTTTCAACGCTTCTTCAACATCTTGTTGGATTTTGGCTTTCATAGGACATCCTTGAATAGTCAAGATAATATCAAGTGAGATATCCGTACCGTTGACTTGAATATTGCGTACCATATTCAAGTCAACGATGCTTTTATGAAGCTCTGGGTCATCGATTTTCTGCAAAGTTTTTAAAATGTGTTCGTTCGTTAGCATGTTAGAAACCACCTTCCTATTTTAGGCCTTTGCCAAGCCCTTTTAAGAAGTGAGCGCCAAAGTTTACAGCACGATTAACATCAGGATCGTTTAACATTTTGAACAACTTAAAGGCGCTAACTTTTTCATCCGATTCAACGGCTTTGTTCGCTTCATCTAAGCCGGTATTTAAGCCTTCAATAAGCTTTGTTGTTGTTTCTGGATTCAATTCGGTTAATGCTCCTGCAACACCCATTAAGTTATTGATGATATTCGTAACAGGCTTACGCGTTAATTGACCAAGAGCGATATGTGCAACATCCTCTTTTGCTTCAAGTAGTTTCGTAGCTGCCTCTAGCGCTCCAATATCATTTAATTCTGCCATGATCGTAAAGACCTGATTCACCATTTCTTCATTCTCAGAAAGAAGTTGCTTTAAATTCTCTAACTTTTCTTCCTTTAGTTGTTCTTCTGTTACTTGCGCTTTTTGAATTGTCGTAATTGGTGCAGCCATGAAATCACTCCCTTTCGTTAGTTGTTAAGTGAACGTAACCAGGACGATTCCATTTACGTTGTACCTCAACACCATTTTGTGGATGACGTTTTTTATAACGCGGGTTTGTTCTAGGAAGTGGAGATTTTCCTTTTTGTTTCAATACTTCTACGCGTACTTTTGTTTGTTTGTACGCCGGTGTCGATGTATTAATGTCTCCAGCCTGGCCCGTTAAGAAATTAATCGCTGAGTCTTTGCTAACAGAGTTCATTGGTAAGAAAAGTTCATTTCCTTGTACACGATCTGTCACTAGGGCATTTAATTTTAATGCGCCCTGAGGAGACACTAAACGAAGAAGAGCTCCATCTTCAATGCCACGTTCTTTTGCTAGTTCTGGTGATACTTCAACAAAAATTTCAGGTACTTTCGATTGAATACCTTTTGATTTATTTGTCATATTACCTTCATGGAAGTGTTCAAGCATACGACCGTTGTTAATATGGCAATCATATTGCGCTTCATATTCAACCGGTCTGATCCAATCATTTAAAGCAAAACGAGCTTTTTTGTCAGGGAAGTTAAAGCCATCCTCATATAGTAAAGGTGTGTCTTTACCATCATGGCTACCCCAACAGAAGCTACCCCAATTTTCTAATACATCATAGTTCGCTTGCGAGAAGAATGGAGCAAGACTAGCCATTTCAGCAAAGATTTCACTTGGGTGACTGTAATTCCAGTCAGCACCTAGGCGACGTGCTACTAATTGAAGGATTTCCCAATCGGCTTTTGATTCACCAAGTGTTGGTAATACTTGATATAGTCGTTGTACACGACGCTCTGTATTCGTGAAAGTACCTTCTTTTTCAAGAGAAGGTGCTGCTGGTAAAATAACATCCGCATATTGTGCTGTACGTGAAAGGAAGCAATCTTGTACAACAAAGAAGTCTAATTGTGAAAGTACTTTATCTACATGGTTAGCATCGCAATCTACAAGTGCCATATCTTCCCCAACTAAATACATTGCTTTCATTTTACCTTCCATAATCGCATCTAACATTGCCATATTCGTACGACCTGGTTCAGGTTTGATTTTCACACCATATGCATCTTCAAATTTCTTACGTGCTTCGTCGTCTATTACTTTTTGATTACCTGGTAATAGATTTGGTAGTGTACCCATATCACAAGCACCTTGAACATTGTTGTGACCACGAAGAGGGTAGGCGCCTGCACCTGGACGACGATAGTTACCAGTAGCTAGAAGTAGGTTAGAAATTGCAGCTGATGTATATGAGCCACCTGTATTTTGTGTAACACCCATACCCCAAAGTACACATGTACCGTCAGCATCACGAATCATTTCAGCAACATTTATCAACGTTTCTTTTGAAATGCCCGTTTCTTTTTCTGCATATTCTAGTGTGTATGTTTCAAGTACATCTTTAAAATCATCAAAGAAGTGCACGTTCTCTTTAATGAAGGCTTCATCATGCCAACCTTGATCGATCATATATTTTGTAACGGCCATTAACCATACTTGGTCTGTTCCTTGTTTTGGGCGCATGAAAATATCAGAACGCTCAGCCATTTCATGTTTACGAACGTCGGCAACAATTAATTTTTGACCGTGTAACTTATGGGCACGTTTTACACGAGTAGCTAAAACAGGGTGACCTTCTGCAGGGTTTGCCCCAACAATAATAACAAGGCCAGCTTTTGCGATATCTTTGATCGTTCCAGCGTCGCCACCTATACCAACTGTGCGTAGTAGGCCATCTGTAGCTGGAGATTGACAATAGCGTGAGCAGTTATCAACGTCGTTTGTTTCGAATAATTGACGTGCCATTTTTTGAATTAAGTAGTTTTCTTCGTTTGTAATTTTTGAAGAAGAAATAAAGCCGACAGAACCAGAACCGTGTTCTTTTTGAATGCCACCTAGTTTAGTAGCAATTAAGTCAAGAGCTTCATCCCATGAAGATTCAACAAATGCATCATTTTTACGAATTAATGGTTTTGTAATTCGTTCTTCAGAGTTGATGAAGTCCCAACCGAATTTTCCTTTTACACAAGTAGAAATAGCATTTACAGGACCGTCTGAAGGTTGCACTTTTAAAATTTTGCGGTCTTTTGTCCAAACTTCGAACGAACAACCTACTCCACAGAAAGTACAAACTGTTTTTGTTTTCTTCGTACGTTTACTACGCATAGCAGCCTCGACTTCAGAAACAGCGAAGATACCGCTATAGCCAGGCTCGACTTCCTTAATTAAACTAATCATCGGATCTAATGTTTCTTGTTTAAGTCCAGTCATAAAACCAGCTTCACCAAGCATTGATTTTTCCATTAATGCGTTACATGGACAAACGGTAACACATTGTCCACAGCCTACACATGAAGAATCGTTAATGGCAACGCCTTCATCCCAAACTACTTTTGGTCTTTCAGCTTCCCAGTCAAGAGATAATGTTTCATTAACTTGTAGGTTTTGACAAACCTCTACACATTGTCCACATGCGATACATTGGTTTGGATCATATCGATAAAACGGGTGCGACATGTCTACTTCGTGTGGTTCAACTTTTGGTTGATAAGGATATTTTTGATGTTCGATTTCCATTAATTCTGCAGTGTTGTGTAATGTACAATTTCCGTTGTTATTATCACAAACTGTACAGTACAGTAAATGATTTTCTAGTAAACGATCCATCGCTTCTGTTTGTGCAGCTTCCGCTTTATCAGAAGTAAGTTGGATATCCATGCCGTTTACTGCTTTTGTTGAACAAGAGCGAACTAATTGTCCATTCACTTCGACGATACATGTATCACAAGTTTCGATAGGATCAACAGATGGTACATGACAAATTTGTGGGTGGGCGATGCCGTTTTGATTAATGGTATCAAGTATTGTAGCTCCCTCTGCTACATCATACGGTTGGCCATTAATTTTAATTGTAGTCAAGGTATTTTCCTCCTTTTGCTCTTTGAGACTTATTTGACAACAGGTTAATACTTAGGATAAATCGGGAATAGAGTTACGAGTTTTATTTTGATTGTCTTGTTATTTTTAAAAAATTGTCTTGTTATAATGCCATTTCCCAATTTGTCCAATTTCTACACCAACTTGATGAAGAAACACTTATTACAAGTTGTCGATGTTGATATTGCTCAAAAATAAAAAAATCCACCATGAAAAGGCATGTATTATCATGCTATTTATTCATGGTGGATAAAATTCTTAACAGGCCTTGCTAAAAATTCAATCAACTTTTATTTTTTATTCAATATAACTATAGAATTTAAATATTAAAACCACCATGCCTATAGTTCAAACTCATTTGTATGAAACCATGACATAGGAATCAAAATACTTTTATTCCATATGTAATACCAATTATTATAGCCTTTTCGGCTAAAATGGACAATAATAATAATAAAAATTATCTATTGAGAATAATTATCATTGGATATTTTCTCTTTAATTTTTATTTAAGTTGCTATATTATTAACAAACTGTAAGGGTGACCCCCATAAACATAGGATAAAAAGATTAATTACGTTGGGAGAATCGTTAAAATGTCAAAAAAAGTGCATGAGTTCAACGACATTATTCGAAAACTACGCAAAGATATATTTGGAAAAGGACCAGAGCGTATTCATACTGTTTTCGTAGAGAACATGGCTGTCTCAACTTTATATGGTAATATCACACCGACAGAAAAATTTATTGCGAGTACGCCTGAAGGGTTAAAAATGGTTCATGCTGCACGTACAAGAATGATTCAAGATTTGTATACAAAATCACCTCCAGAAGGTATGGAAGAATTGATGGGCACTAAGTTACTCCATTTATTTTCAGATATCAAAATTGAAGAAGATTTTGCTATTTCTGTCTTTGTTTTTGAAGATAATATTAGTGAATAAAGGGGATGCCATATGGAACGCGCTGTAACTAGAGAAATAATACGTGTTGAAGGTAATCAAATCAAAGAAATAGAAGATACCGTTGTCACAGAATACGCGGTCACAGTGAAGATTAATGAGCAAGAATTTGTGACGATGGTTTGCACACCCGAGTATGTAGAAGATATGGTTATTGGTTATTTGGCTTCTGAACGGATTATTCGCGATTACGAAGATATTGAAGCCATTTGGCACCAAGAAAAAGAAGGTTTTGTACATGTTAAAACAAAGCGTGTGAATCCTTATTTTCAACAAATTCAAAATAAACGTTACATTACTTCTTGTTGTGGCATGAGTCGCCAAGGGTTTGTTTTTGCTAATGATGCATTAGTAGCTAAAAAAATGGAAGGCATTCATGTGCGTATTACAACAGATGATTGTTTTCGTTTAATGCGCGATATGCAAGATTTGGCAGAAACATTCAAACAAACTGGTGGTGTTCATAATGCCGCGCTATGTGATGCGAATGGTGTTTTATTAAGTAGAATGGATATTGGGCGCCATAATGCCTTAGATAAAATTTATGGTTATTGCCTAAAAAACAAAATTAGCATTCAGGACAAAATTATCGTATTTAGCGGAAGAATTTCATCTGAAATTTTACTTAAAGTATCGAAAATTGGCTGTGAAATTGTGCTGTCCAAATCGGCTCCAACAGAATTAGCATTGCAATTAGCAGAGCAACTCGGTATTACGACGGTAGGCTTTATTCGTCAAAATACACTTAATATTTATACACACAAAGAACGTATTCACTTACCTACCAATAAAATGAAAGGAAGAGATTAAAATTACTAGTCTACAAGACCAACTACACAGACCATTAAGAGATTTAAGGATATCAGTGACAGATCGTTGTAATTTTCGTTGTCAATATTGCATGCCTGCAGAAGTATTTGGTCCAGATTATGCTTTTTTACCGTCCGAAAAAATATTGAGCTTTGAAGAAATCGAAAGATTAGTAAAGATTTTCGTTTCATTAGGTGTGAAAAAAGTACGCATTACTGGTGGTGAGCCTTTACTACGTCGTGATCTGCCCAAATTAATTGAACGTATACATCGCATAGTCGGAGTAGAAGATATTGCCTTAACGACTAATGGCACATTGTTGAAAAAATATGCCGATGAATTGGCGAGAGCAGGTTTATCACGAGTAGCAGTTAGCCTAGATTCTCTAAATGAAGAACGTTTTTTCGAGATGAATGGCCATCGAGGAAAAGTGAAAACGGTATTAGAAGGTATAGAAAAAGCGGCAGAAGCGGGTTTACAAGTGAAGATCAATATGGTCGTTCAAAAAGGAAAAAATGAGCAAGATATCATTTCGATGGCAGAATATTTTAAAGAGAAACAGCATATTCTTCGCTTTATTGAATATATGGATGTCGGTAATTCAAATGGTTGGCAGCTGGATGAAGTTGTGTCGAAGAAAGAAATCATTGACCAGGTCAACCAATTTTCCCCTTTGCATCCTGTTGACCCTAACTATAAAGGGGAAGTGGCTACACGTTATCAATATGAGGATACTCAGGGCGAAGTTGGCGTGATATCATCTGTAACAGATTCTTTCTGCTCCACTTGTTCGCGTGCCCGTATTTCGGCAGAAGGAACATTATATACTTGTTTATTTGCAACAGAGGGAACGAATCTACGAGATTTGTTAAGGTCTGGGGAAGATGATGAAACCATCACCCAACACATTTCGAATGTTTGGGAAAATAGAAAAGATCGCTATTCCGATGAACGAAATGAACAGACAATGGAAAAAAGGAAAAACTCAAAAATTGAAATGTCACATATCGGTGGATAGACGAAATAGAGTGGTATTAGTTAATGCTGGTGACTTTTGTTAAAAAACAGAAAAAAATCGGCAAAATAATGCCGAATTTTTTCTGTTTATTTATGCATAAAGTCGCCACTTTTTCCGCCTGTTTTTTGAACGAGGTATGTTTCTTTAATCACCATAGATTTGTCGACGGCTTTACACATATCATAAAAAGTCAGTGCAGCTATGGATGCAGCAGTTAATGCTTCCATTTCGACGCCTGTTTTACCATTACATTTTACTGTAGCTTGAATGTGTAGTTCGTAACCATCCTCTGCTTTAGTATATTCAAATTGCAGATCTGTTCCTTGTAACATAATCGGATGGCACATTGGGATAATATCAGCCGTTTTTTTAGCGCCCATAATCCCGGCAATTTGTGCCACTTGCGTAGGGTCGCCTTTTTTTATGCCTCCCTGTTGGATAGCTTGATAGACTTCATCGGATAACGTGATTGTACTACGCGCGATCGCTGTACGGTTTGTGATTGTTTTATCTGAAATGTCGACCATTTTGGGACGACCTTCTTCATTCCAGTGTGTAAAATTACTCATTATTAGACTTCCTTTCAAATGTTTGTAGCCAATCTTGTTGAGAATTGATATTGATAAATGTTGAGCTTTCTTCTTCAAATGGGACATAACATACTTGAAGTTGCTCCAACAAGACTTTCATACTTCGCTTGTTTTGTTGGACTAATTGCTGTGCTTTTGGTAAAGCGCTGCGTCGATATAAAGCAGCAAGAGGTTGTATTCTTAAAGCTTGTTTAGGAACAATCGCATCATAACGATCATCGATAAATGTAAGCATAGTTTGGACAAATTCTGCATTAATAAAAGGCATATCACTAGCTATTACGAAAAACCACTCTACTTCCGGAAAATTTGTCATTATATTATGCAAAGCAAACAGAGGTCCTTGATGAGGCTGTTTTTCAATAATCCATTGGACATTTTCTTCTACAAACTTTGATTGCAAACTAGCATTCGTAGCAATAATTAAAGGCTGTAGTTGATTTTTTTGTAAGGCTATGAGACTGTGCTTATATAAGGGCAGACCAGCAAATAATTCAAACATTTTCGGTTGACCGTACCGTGAAGATTGACCGCCTGCTAAGACAACACCCGCCATTTTCATATGCGATTCAACTCACCGACGAAATGTTGCACAGTAGGAAGAATCAGCTTTGTCATGGCAAGTGTCACGGCATTAGTTGAACCTGGTAGTACATAGATAGCCGTTTTATCGCGACTACCTGCTGTTGCACGACTAAACATGGCTTTTGGGCCGATTTCTTCATAGCTTAGCGTTCGAAATAATTCACCAAAGCCCATCATTTCTTTTTCGAAAAGAGGGAGAATCGTGTCGTAAGTTTGGTCTCTCGGTGTAAATCCTGTTCCTCCTGTTACGATAATGGTATTAATGGCATGATCATCGCACCATTTTTGTACGTGGTTTGAGATTTCAAGAGGTTCATCTTTTGATATTTGGTAGTCTACTAATTCAAATGAAGCTTCTTGAAGTAATGATTGAATACGCTGACCACCACGATCATCCGCCTGCGTGCGTGTGTCGCTCACTGTTAAAATGGCAGCTCGTATAGGAAGTTCACTATGTGTGGGATGCAAGGTAAAAGACCTCCTTTTATAGAGTTGATTTTTGTTTTTGCTGAAAAACATTGCTTTTATTATAAAGCTATAAATTAAAAGGTCAAACTAAAATTCATAGAAAGAAAGGCAAAAACGTTTATGCATAATAGATATTCTAGACAACAATTATTCAGCCCAATCGGAGAAAACGGGCAGCTACTACTAAAAGAAAAGCATGTCCTGATGATAGGAGTTGGTGCTTTAGGCAGTGCTAGCGCAGAGGCTCTTGTAAGGGCAGGCGTCGGAAAATTGACGATTATTGATCGTGATTATGTAGAGTGGAGTAATTTACAAAGACAACAACTATATACCGAACAAGATGCACAAGAAAAAGTCCCAAAAGTAATCGCTGCAAAAAAACGACTACAAAGCATTAACGCAGAGGTAGAAATTAACGAATATATTTTTGATGCGTGTACAGAGCAAATAATCCCACTGCTTGCAGATGTCGATATAATGCTGGATGCAACGGACAACTTTGATATTCGCTTTATGATGAATGATCTTGCACAAAAATATCAAATTCCTTGGGTTTATGGTTCTTGTGTTGGGAGTTATGGCGCTACTTATACGATTGTGCCAGGTAAAACACCTTGTTTACATTGTTTGCTAGCAGCGATGCCTAATACAGGGATGACATGCGATACAGTAGGAATTATTAGTCCAACGGTTCAAATCGTCGCAGCTTATCAAGTGGCTGAGGTATTAAAATTTTTAGTAGGCGATGAAGAAGCATTACGAAAAAGTTATTTAACTTTTGATGTTTGGCAAAATCAACACTATGAAATAAACGTGGAAAAAATTCGCAATCATGATTGTCCATCCTGTGGCAAAAATCCGACCTATCCGTATTTATCCTATGAAAATCAAACAAAGTTAAATGTATTATGTGGTCGTGATGCTATTCAAATACGTCCAGCAAAACCGATTCACTATAATTTTGATCAGCTCGCTGTCCAACTTAGTCCCTATGGTGCTATTCAACAAAATCCCTATTTACTATCGTGCCAAGCGGAAGATTATCGAATAGTGATTTTCCAAGATGGACGAGTTGTCATTCACGGTGTACAAGATATACAAAAAGCTAAAACCATTTATTATCGTTTATTCGGATAAAGGAGTGTTCTAAAATGTTAGAAAAAAGAAAACCAATTGCTGTTGGAGAAGCTGTTCAACGTGTCATGGAGTTTGCATTCCAAGAAAAAATAGAGGTCGTTTCACTACAGCAAGCACATGGACGTTTTTTAGCAGAAGATGTTGCTGCAGATCAAGATGTACCAGCTTTTGATCGCTCACCTTATGATGGTTATGCTATTCGCTCGGTCGATAGTCAAGAGGCGCGTTCAGACGATCCAGTAACCTTTAAGGTGGTTGGGGAAATTGGAGCGGGCTATGTATATGAGAGAGAAGTAGGTAATCATGAAGCGGTGCGCATTATGACAGGAGCGCCAATCCCAAACGGATGTGATGCAGTCGTTATGCTAGAATTAACGCACACATTTGAAGAAGACAATCAACAGTATATGTCTATTAAACGCTCTTATGAAACAGGAACAAATATTTCCTATAAGGGAGAGGACGTTCAAAAAGGCGCAATTCTTATTGAAAAAGGACAATACATCAATCCAGGTGTTGTCGCATTACTTGCTACTTTTGGTTATGATCAAGTACCTGTTTTTCGAAAACCAATCGTTGGCGTTATTGCAACAGGAAGTGAATTACTTGAACCGAGTGATGCTTTGCAGCCAGGAAAAATTCGTAATAGCAATGCATATATGATAATGGCTCAAATTGAACGTGCTGGGGCAACCGTCAAATATTTTGGTAAGTTTAGCGATGATCTAAATTTATGTATACAAGCTGTTGAAAAAGCTCTTCAGGAAGTAGACATTTTGATTACAACAGGAGGAGTATCAGTAGGTGATTACGATTACTTACCTGCCATTTATGAAGCCATTGACGCACAAGTACTTTTTAATAAAGTAGCAATGCGACCAGGTAGTGTAACAACTGTTGCGGCTCGAAATGGTCAATTATTATTTGGACTTTCAGGCAATCCATCAGCTTGCTATGTTGGTTTTGAATTATTTACACGACCGATTATTCGTACAGCTTTTGGTAATAAGCAACCTCATCTACGTAGAGAGCAGGCTGTTTTAAATGCGGACTTTAAAAAACCGAATCCGTTTACCCGTTTTGTGCGTGCGAATACTTCTTACGAAAACGGTCAATTAGTTGCAGCTCCTTCTGGGTTCGATAAATCTAGTGCTGTTTCATCCTTAGCAGAAGCCAATTCTTTTATTGTATTACCAGGTGGATCACGTGGATACGAAAAAGGAATGCAAGTTGTTGTTTTATTATTAGAAGATTTGCAGGGAAGTGAGTGGCCATGGGGCAACATCGAAAAATCTTACAAATCGTAGGCTATCAAAATAGTGGGAAGACAACGTTAATGGAACAACTCATTACACAAGCAACCACAGAAGGCTTTCGTGTAGGAACAATCAAGCATCATGGACATGGTGGTATCCCTATGATAGAAAGTTCAAAAGATAGTGTTCGTCATGAGAAGGCTGGTGCAAGTGTGACAGCAGTTGAGGGAGAAGGTATTTTGCGCATGAGCATTCATCAAAGTAACTGGCAACTTGCTGAAATACTAGCTATTTATGAAACATTTAATATGGATATCATTTTCATTGAAGGCTATAAAAATGAAGACTATCCGAAGGTTGTTCTTTTGCGACACGCAGAAGATCAATCTTTGCTACAAAAAGTAACCAATATCGTTTGTGTTCTTTATTGGCCAACATATCCACTAAATAAACCGTTAGATTATCCAACTTTTTCAATTCAAGAAAAAGCACAATATATGGAATTTCTAACTACTTTCATCAGAAGTCTCCCACCTCTATAGTGATGAGATAAAATGAGGATTTAAGTTACTTTTCAGCGGCTGTGCTAACATCTGCTGAAAGAAGTTAAAGCCTCCGGCGGATGTCACGGAATCGGAAAGGAGTTCTTTGTGCAAGTACAAAGCCGATTCCGGACGCAATTATGCCGAGGCATAATTGAGTGAGGAAATGAGGAGAAAATCATGACTACATCGTTGTTTGAAATCATAGATAAACCAATTGATGTTGAAGAAGTTAGACAAAAAGTAACAGATCGAAATGCTGGTGCAATCACTGTATTCATTGGAACAGTACGTGAAATGACGAAAGGCAAGAAAACACTACATTTGGAATATCAGGCCTATCCATCTATGGCTATTAAAATGTTCGAACAAATATCTAAAGAAATACAAGAGCGATGGCCAGAAGCGAAAGTAGCCATTACACATCGTGTTGGTCATTTAGAAATTTCGGATATTGCCGTAGTCATTGCGGTTTCATCACCACATCGTAAAATAGCCTATGAAGCCAATGAATTTGCTATTGATCGTATTAAACAAATTGTGCCTATTTGGAAAAAAGAGTATTGGGAAGATGGGACTGAATGGATTGGTGATCAATTAGAAAATGTCCCTTATCCAAAAGGAAATCCATCAATCAGAGAGGAGGAATCTTGTGATTAACATATTACTATTTGCTCACTTACAAGAAATTATCGGTGAGTCTAAATTATGTGTAGATCTGTCGGACCGTACAGTTGGACAAATTAAAGAATGGATGGAAACGCACTATCCACAAATTAATTTACAACATGTCATGACAGCAGTAAATGAGGAATTTGCAACAGATACAACGATAGTAAATAACGGGGATACAATCGCCTTTATTCCACCCATTAGTGGAGGGTAAAAAGAAAAGATGTAGTTGGTACAGTTTAGTTTGTACCGACTACATCTTTTACTTTATGCCTTAATGAAATGAACGCTCAGAAGCATAAGGAAGGAAATACCTATCATACAAATCACCCATGACCAAGCGAGTGACATGTTACCCGAACCAATCGCCATATAAATAGCAAGTGGCGTAGTTTGCGTTTTGCCTGGAAGGTTTCCAGCAAACATTAAGGTTGCACCAAATTCACCTAAAGCTCGTGTGAAACTTAAAATTCCACCGGAGACAATTGATTTTAATGCAAGAGGGATAGAAATAAAGAAAAAAACTTGCCATTCGTTAGCACCATCAACACGTGCAGCGTTCTCAATGTCCACATCAACAGATTCAAAGCCAGTTTTTGCTGATTGATACATTAAAGGAAATGCAACCACAGTAGAGGCGATGACGGCCGCCCACCATGTGAACATAACGGGTTGGTTAAAAAGCCATGTAATCAAGTTACCTAGCACACTGTTTTTACCAAAAATAATAATTAGAAGAAATCCTACTACAGTAGGAGGTAATACTAATGGTAAAAGTAACACTGTTTCTAGAAATAATTTTCCTCTGAAATTGCGTTTTGCCATCCATTTACCAAATAGAATACCTGTTACTATTACAATTATTCCTGACACAAGTGCTATCTCGATAGAAAGTTTAAGAGGTGACCAGAAATCTGTACTCATTTATTAATGAGTTCCTTGAAAACCGTATTTTTTAAATACTTTCATCGCCTGTTCACTTTGTAAATAGTGATAGAAATCTTCCGCTTCTTTTGTATGCTTACTATCTTTGATAACACCTACAGGATAAATAATAGGTGTATGTGTATCTTCTTTGGCTGTAGCAACGACATCGACTTTTTCTGACACAAGGGCATCTGTTTTATAAATCAACCCTGCATCAACATTTTCAGTTTCTGTATAAGTAAGAACTTGTCGTACGTCTTTTGTATAGACTACTTTTGATTCTACATTTTCCCAAAGGTTCATGTTCTTCAATGTTTCTATACCGTACTTGCCAGCAGGAACCGTTTCAGGTGTACCAACGGCAATCTTATCAACTTTCGATAAGTCTCCAAATGATTGAATATGTTTTTCATTTTTCTTAGGAACGACTAACACTAATTCGTTCGCTAAAAGATCAGTTCCTTGTTTTTTATCGATTAAACCTTTTTGTACTAATTCATCAAACTTATCTTCTGCTGCTGAAAAGAAAAGATCTACAGGAGCACCTTCTAAAATTTGTTGTTGTAAAGCACCAGAGCCACCAAAGTTAAATGTGATTTTAATATTATCGTGTTCATTTTCATAGGCTTTTTGAAGTTCTTCTAATGAATCTTGTAAACTAGCTGCTGCGGAAATTGTTAATTCAACAGGCTCGTTTGTTTTGTTGTTGCTCCCTTGGCTACCACAACCTGCTAAAATGCCGACCATTAGTAACAATGAAGCTATTAAACTGTAATACTTTTTCATTTTGAATGATACTCCTTTTATAACTCGTTATAACAAGACATAACTAATTATAATTAGTTATGTCTAAAAAAGAAATACCAAATCGCTAGAATCTTTCAAGATGTTAAAAATATGGTTCATCACCAAAAGTTGTAGATGAGTTTTGTTAAACGTATACTATGTAAATAAGTTGATTGGAGTGGAGGCTGGGCGACTCCTTGGGGATTAGCAATATAGGAACGAAGGCTAAAAACATCACGTCCTGTGATAACGCCTTAGTGACCAACATCGTGCTGTTGCTGTCGCTACGTTGCACTACGCTTTCGCACAGACAAAAATACTTTGCTGACGCTTCATTAGCATTACGCTTTCGCGCAAAAAAAATCTGTTGGCCCAAGCGGCTCATCGGACGCCCCTAGGAAGCTCTGCTCTGCGCGAAAGCGAAGCGGCAGCGGCAAATCTTTTATCTGTGCGAAAGCGAAGCGACAGCAACAAATGTTTTAACTGTGCGAAAGCGAAGCGACAGCAACAATTGTTTTAACTGTGCGACAGCGGCAAAGCGCCCAGTCGGAACGGAAATCAACCACACGTTTTGGTGATGGTCCAAAAATATTATAATTAAGTTACTATAGTTTCAATAGAAGCATAAGGGGAGATTTTTTACATGTCACAGGAACATTCCTATACGATTGAAGAGGTTGCTCAATTATTAAAGGTTTCAAAATTAACGATCTACGATTTAGTGAAAAAGGGAGATTTACCTATTTTTCGTGTAGGTCGACAAATGCGTGTGGATAAAACCGATTTACAATTATATATACAAAAGAACAAGACAGGAGCAACTTCTGCTGCATCTACTGCCTCGACTAATCCTTCGTCAAAAAATAAAAAAATTATTATTAGCGGGCAAGATTTAGCCTTAGACTTATTAGGAAAATATATAGAGAAAAAACAATCAAATAAAGTATTGCGCTCACATGAAGGTAGCTTTAATGGTGTTATGGCGCTGTACAATGGGGAATGTGATATTGCCAGTTTACATTTGTACGATGGTGATACAGGGGAATATAATACACCTTATTTGAAAAAGATTTTTGTAAGTCACTCTTATATTCTTCTCAATCTGATTTCACGCCGAGCAGGCTTTTATGTTCAAAAAGGAAATCCATTGCAAATTCAATCAATGGATGATTTTAAGACTAAATCACTAAAATTGATGAACCGTGAAAAAGGTTCAGGTGCTCGTACTTTCCTCGATGAACAATTACGTATTCATCACATATCTCCAACCTCAATAGAAGGGTATAACGAAGAAGAAATGAGCCATATAGATGTAGCTTCTGCTGTCGCAAAGGGGAATGCAGATATTGGAATAGGTACTGAAAAAATATCAAAACTCATAGAGGTTGACTTTATACCACTTATTAGAGAACGTTATGATATTGTCTTATTAAAAACACCTGAAAACCAACTGCTGGTTGAATCGGTAAAAGAGATTTTACATTCACCAGATTTCCAATCAGAAGTAGTCGCACTAGGAGATTATGACGTCACTCAAATGGGACAGGTTATATATGAAACACTTTAACTTCTTTCAGCACTATAAATTAGGGTGACATGCCAGAAGATAAGATACATGCAACATGAAGTGGTTGATGGAGTGGAGACTGAGCGACTCCTTGGGGATTAGCAATAAAGGAACAAAGGCTAAAACCATCACATTCTTTTTGCTTCAAATGGATTTTCTTTTTACGTTCTTTCTTAAAATATTAAGTAAACGCAAGGTTCAACTAACGGAGTACATTGATCTAAAAAGGATTAAATATACCTCGTAGTTGAACTTATTTTAGTAACAAAGTGGGTAAATTAGAGACTAAATTTTAGAAATTCTTCTTTTGCACTAGACAAATATGATTTTTTCTTATATATTAAGTATTAATAAAATCGTTTTCAAGAGAACAATAAATTCACATATTACAAAGAGTAATCGTGTTTTGTTTGATGCTTTTTGTAATATGTGAATTTTTTCTTTTGAAGAAAAATGATTTTATTGAAATACAATTAATGGAGGTCATGTAAAATGGCACAAGGTACAGTAAAATGGTTTAACTCAGAAAAAGGTTTTGGATTCATCGAAGTAGAAGGCGGAAATGACGTTTTCGCTCACTTCTCAGCTATCCAAGGTGATGGTTTCAAAACACTTGAAGAAGGTCAAAAAGTTGAATTCTCAGTAGAAGAAGGACAACGCGGACCTCAAGCTACAAACATCGTAAAACTTTAATTTTAATGATGTAACCATAAAAAGAGGCATCCTTTCATTAGGATGCCTCTTTTTTATGCGAAAAGGAAACATACCTATTTACCCCAAACACCTATATAACTTTGTCTACAGACTCTATCATAAAAATTAATCGCTGAGCATTGCTTTTAATGTTCGTTTTTGCCAGCCTAGCTTGAAGTACGCGTATTGTAATACAAAATGCACACAGAAGGCAGCAGGGTAAGTGATCCAAACGCCGTTTAGCTCGAATGTAGTGTAGTGCGATAACATAAACGCCAATGGTACCTCGACTACCCAAATTGCGATGACTAGGAAGATTGTAGGCCATAAGACAACACCTGTAGCTCGCATTGTAGCTGAAACGGTTTGTGTATGACCAAAAATTAAATAACTCCAAAACGCGATATATAAATAATCCTTGGCGATAAGTACCGTATCCTGTTTATCAATAAAGAAAGATAAAATAGGCTCGGCAAATAAATACATAATTAAAATAATCGCTCCACCTAAAATATAGTTAACAAGCACACCTAATTGACGAATTTTTTTAATCATATCTGTTGAGTTTGCCCCTAAAGCCTGAGCCACAAATACAGATGTCGCAATTGCAATACTCATCGCTGGCACCTGTGCATAACTAGCGACCTGATTGACAACACCGTAAGCGGCAGTAGCATCGGAGCCGTAAACATTAACGAAGCCTATTACAGCAATTTCTGCTACAGAGATCGCAACCATACTTATGCTTGCAGGAATGGCTAACTTTAATAATGAAGATAAAACATCCTTCTTTAATTTAAAATGCTGTAAGATCGATTTGTCTAAGCGTAAAATATGCTTTGTTTTATGCAAGTAGGCAAATAATAATAACATCGTCACCAAATTCGATAAAACAGAAGCATAAGCGGCGCCATTTAAGCCAAACTTAGGCAGACCAAGCCAACCGAAAACTAATGGTGGTAGGAATGCGATATTTAAAATGACACTTATGACTAAAAATAAAAAAGGTGTTTTAGAGTCACCTACACCACGCATAAAGGTTGTGTACACCAAATACCAGAACATAATCGGTAGTGTGAAAAATAAGATTTGAGCATAGCTAATACTCATATCTAAAATATTTGCAGGTGTTTGCATAAAGCGTAAAATCCACTCAATGAAAAAGCCACCAAAAATCGCAACGACAATCGATAAAATCGTTGTAAAGGCTAAAGTTACCCCTACAACCTCCTTCATCTTCTCGTGATTGCCAGCCCCATACGTTTGCCCTACTAAAATCGAGCTACCTGAGCCAATTCCAATAGCAAATGCCATTAAAAAGAAGAAGAATGGAAAGAATGCTGAAATTGCTGCTAGCGCATCAACACCTAAATTGCGCCCAACGATAAACATGCCAAAGACTTGCCCTAGTGACTGAAGCACATTCGCTAGCATAACAGGGATTAAAAAGTTAAAAAAAGCTTTTTGCAGTTTCTTATCATCATGTAAAATTTGTTGATCCATTTTTATCCCCTCTTAGGTTTTAATAACCCATTTCCTTTAAAATATGTGATAGCGTGCGTAGGCGTTCGCCAATTAGTTCACCATCTGCACTTAATGCTTGATTAAAGAGCTTAATATCCTCTTTAATTTGTTCATTTTCCGTACATACTTCCACTGTCATTGCATCCCCCTGTAAGCCAACACGTTTAATAACGGGGTTTTCTTCATCATATAAATCATCGTAGCGATAAGCTTCCTTAAAATGAAGCTGAGATTCACAAACTAAAATAGCGAGGTCAAGCACGCGATGAAGTGGTAATTCCTCCGATTGACGTGACCATTTACCACCTGTATGACGCCACACTTTAGCAGAAATATCAACCTTACCTCTGTCATTCCATTGAGCTAAGCCAAGTGAGAGCCCCTGTACATCTGTATGATAAGCAGTGCGCCCATCAATATTGGCATAATTTTCAGCAACAATAACAGGTTTATGCTTTAAATGTGTAGGTATTTTCATCAATTACATCCCCCTTGTTAATTCAAATTTTAGTAATTTAGTAAATTACTGCATTAGTAAATATAACATTGGACAAATTTGGAGGTCAATTTTTTTATGGAAATTTTTTCATAGCGTGGATTACATAAACAAACCAGTTATAAGGGGAAAACAACAATTTAATCTTCGCAATAAATATGAGAATCACTACTGATTTGTTCGAAAGAATTTTTTTGCAAGGGATAACTACTACGATTTATAGAGAGTAGACCAAATTTAGTAAATTGGTTAAAATGGTAATTAATTTATATGATGGAAAATTAATTAAGTGTTATTCTTTGGATATCGAATAAACGAATGAAAGAGGGCAATAGAATGAGGATTCAATCTACAAATAATAATTACATAAATACGATTAAAAAAGATGAATTAAATAGACTATCACCAGATTTATTTTTAGATAAAAATAAAGAGGCAAAAGCAAAATATGAAATTAAAAGAGAAGATGGTTATATTCGTCATTATGTAACAAAATTGAATGGCGAAAGAGTAATGATTAAAGAAACGAAATTACCAAAGGGACAAGATACAGATCAAAGCACAGGCGAGATGCCTGATGTTTTGATAGATAACCTATTAAATCAATTTACAAAAACTTTAGATCACCAAAAATCTGATGAATTATTAAAAACAGGATTAGCTGGTCAGAAAGCCAAAGAAAAATTAATGTTAGCTTATCAAAATTCAATATAGGTACGTATAAGAAAAGGGGTAGTAGGTGATCATTTATGCAATTTAAAAAACGTTTAGGTTTATATTTCTCTGCTTTGTTAGTCGTATTACTTGTAGGAATTGTTTTCAAAAATGTAATTATAAAAGAAGCAACAGTCAATCCGATAGTAGAAAATGAAGATGGAACAAAACAGCTTGTTTTTGATGCAAAATTAACAC
Organism: Lysinibacillus sp. 10T31; assembly: GCF_056394365.1. Classification (NCBI taxonomy): domain Bacteria; kingdom Bacillati; phylum Bacillota; class Bacilli; order Caryophanales; family Bacillaceae; genus Lysinibacillus; species Lysinibacillus sp. 10T31. The sequence continues at coordinate 46,449 of NZ_JBFTHS010000010.1, read as the reverse complement.
GATTAGACGAATCATCAACAACATTTAAAGAATACAATGGAAAGGTCCTAATCGTTAACTTTTGGGCATCTTGGTGTGGACCTTGTCAAGAAGAGGCTTCTGAATTAAGGGATTTTTATAACAATAAATCTGAAAATGTTGAGCTGTTAGCAATCAATGCAACTTCTAAAGATAGTATTGAAAATGCCATGAAATTTCAAGAGTCATACAATTTGAATTTCCCTATATTTCTTGATTTAGATGGTACACTTCAAAAATCATTTGAAATATTGGCTTATCCAACAACGTTTATATTTGATTCAAAAGGTAAATTAATGTACACGATAAAAGGATCGATTAATCAAAAAGAATTAAATAAATATATTGAAAACCTCTACTAATCTATAAACATTTCCTTTACGATGAGAGCACTTTTTTGTTGTCGTCACTTTTAAGAAAGAGGGGATTATTATGTATCAGAATTTAAATGATTTTTTTAAGTCTTGGGAGTTCGAAGCAAATTGTACACAGAGGTTACTGAATAATCTAACTGATGAATCTCTTCAACAGGAAATAACGTCTGAAAATTGGACTTTAGGACGTATTGCTTGGCATACTGTTGCGGCAATTCTCATAATAACTTCCAATACAAATTTAACATTTGAAGGTCCAACTAAAGATTATCCTGTTCCTACTTCAGCACAATTTATTGCAGATAGCTATTCTCAAGTCAATAATGCGTTTGTGCAAGCTGTAAAAACCAATTGGACTGATCAAACTCTACATGAGCACATCAATTTCTTCGGTCAAGAAATGCGAATTGGTACACTGTTAATTTTTTTGATTCAACATCAGAATCACCATCGAGGACAAATGACGGTTCTTATGCGACAGGCTGGATTAACTGTCCCAGGCATTTATGGTCCAGCTAAAGAAGAATGGGCAAATTTCGGTATGGAAGCTCCAGAAATGTAAAACTAATTAAGGTGAAAATAGCAGTACTATCAGATATTCATGGAAATAAAGATGCATTTAAAGCAGTGTTAGAGGATATAAAATATAGAAATATCGATAAGGTTTATAATTTAGGTGACACTCTTTACGGACCGTTATTCCCATTAGAAACATATGAAATGATACAGAGAACAGATATTAAAAGTGTAAGTGGGAATTGTGATCGGATATTATTGCAGTCTTCATCGGATAATCCAACCATTCAATATGTAATAGACATGCTCTTAGAGGAACATAAAAGCTGGTTAACTAACTTCTTTCAGCGGGTGTCCAAACATCCGCTGAAAGAAGTTAAAGCCTCCGGCGGATGTCACGGAATCGGAAAGGAGTTCTTTGTGCAAGCACAAAGCCGATTCCGGACGCAATTATGCTGCGGCATAATTGATTCTGCCATTTTCAATTCAGACAGATGATTTTTACTTTTGTCATGCTTCACCTGAAAATGATGAACTGTATATGTTGAATGAAATTACTCCACATGGCGTTACTGTTAAACAGACAGAGGAAATAATGAATTTAGTAAAAGATATTCCTCAAAATATTATTTTTTGTGGTCACTCCCATTTTCCAACGATTGTTTATTTACCTAATAACAAAATCATTATTAATCCAGGCAGTGTCGGTTTGCCTGCTTATGAAGAAGTTGAACCGTTCTATTATAAGATTGAATCAGGTACACCGTTTGCAAATTAGACATTTGTAGAAAAAAGGGATGGTGAATGGGTTATTGAGCAGTTAAGCATTCCTTATGATACTAAGGAGGTTATTAAACAAAACGAAGGTCAGAATAGATCTGATTGGGCAAGAGCATTAAAATATGGGAGAGTTTAAGGTGATATTTTTTAAGCTTAAAAGAGTAAAAGGACTTGTTGATAAATCGTAAAAACAAGTCCTTTATTTTATCATGTTAAATACTGTCGTGAGCTTTGTCTTTCATTGTTATGACCTTTAGTAGATTCTTCTTCTGGATAAATAAAATAACTAAGGCTTGTACTGTCATTGCTAAGACAAGCAGAATGAAGTGTGAATTGTGGTACAAAATTATTGAAAGAAAATAAAATATTGGTGCAGACGATAAGTACGAAATATATTGGTTTTTAGTTACTAAATAAATAATAGTTGAAATACAAGTTGTCACCAAAAGAAGTTCGAGTAAAATCCCGATTGAAGCACACTATCAATATAATACTGTAAATCGTTTACATAGGACATATTAAAAAGATCCCCCTATTCCGACAAAAATGTTTTAACTAAATTGTAACATATTAACAAATTCGATGTATAGGTAATACTAGGGGATATTAGGGTGATAGAAGAGCTATTGAGCTATTTGAAGCCGTGGATTTTAGGTAATACGAAATCATTGGTAATTATTATAATTGCTTACGAAGCGACAGCTATAATTACGCTAAGGCGAAATTGATATCAGTTGATTGGAGTGGAGACTGGGCGACTCCTCGGACGCCTCCAGGAAGCTCTGCTCTGTGCGAAAGCGAAGCGGCAGCTACAAAGCGCCCAGTTGGAACGGAAATCAACCACACGCTATGGTGAGGAGCTTCCCCTTTAAACTAAGGAAGTCTCTTAAAATTTAATTATAGTTCTTCCTGGAAATAAATTTTGTAGAATTTTCGATTTGTAGATTCATCGTAACCTACTTCAATTAGTTCATCCACTTGCTCGATATCCTGTACATTCACCTGGATTTCAATATTAGAATCGAGTTTAATTTTACGTTTATATTTTTTTTCAGCCTTTTCAAGTGCACTCTCAGAAATAACGGTTTCATATGGTTTTACCGAATTAATAATAATATCTTTTTGCGTTGGCTCTGCATTTTCAAATACCGTTTCAATATAATTATTTACTTGAAATTCATCTTCATTTCTAAAGTAATCAAGCGTTTTATTTAAAAACCCTAGTTTCTCAGTGTTGCTATAGCTCTCTTCTTTTAAAATATATTTTTTGCACTCTGTTAATGCTAAATTCGTTTTGTAATAATGTTCATCGGCTGCTTTTATCTTTAAAAATCGTTCTTGCCAGTAGACAATATCTTCTTTTCTTTTCGTTTTCATAAAGACAGCAGGTGTCTTATCAGTTCCCATATCTATGATAATGGCCATGTTATTAATTTTCTTCACATTAATTCCATCAATGCCGTTAACAACCATTTTGTTGTGGTCGTTTTTTACATCTAAAAACATTTCTTTTTCATCAATTTTAACAATGGCAATTATTTTTTTAACTTCTGTAGCTAGAAAACAATTGTCAAATAGTCCAATAAACAATTCGCCGCTTTTAATGTTAGGATGTTGAGATACACTATGTAAGTGTTTAGCAATGTTGATTGATTGTTCAAGGAAACTAGTCTCCTGATCAAATATTGCCCTCACATATGTGTACACCTCGTTTAACGCAATGTCTGTTTCATGAAAAAATTCGAATTGCTGCTCTAAATCGATTTTGCTAAACGCTAGCTGTGTAAAAGCCGCTTCTAGCATGACCTCTGGCTGTGATAATGATTCCTCACCTAATACGAGTGTATCGTCAATAAAATGTAAAATATATTGTGTTAACTTACTTTCACTTACTTCTAGCATGTTTTCCACCTTCTAAAATTTCATTGTAGATAATATACCATAACATATCCCTCGTAACATTTTCATGTGTTTTATTTTTACAAATAGTAAAACAAAAAAGAGCAGTGAATACATGCATTTAAGAAATTCTTTGGCCATTTACTGTAGGGAAGACAATTATGTTGAGATCTCTTTTGAAATCATAAGTAAATTACCTTAAATTGACATTGGTGGTAGCTGAAGTATACTGGGGTTAAGTGGAAATATGCATGAAAAAATCAACGAAGAGAAGAGGTCTTGATATGCTCTATAACATTCAACCCATAGCTGTAGTGAGCAATAGTCGAAAAATGATTGAAGACGACAATTGGGGTGGCGTCATTTCTACTATTGAATTGACAAAAGATATTTATGAATCGTCTTTAAAGGGAATTGGAGATTTTTCTCATTTAGAAATAATTTTTTATTTTGACAAAGTTACAGATGAAAAGATCCAATATGAAGCGAGACATCCAAGAAATAATACGGACTATCCGGAAGTCGGTATTTTTGCACAGAGAGGTAAAAATAGACCTAATAAAATAGGCGTAACAGTTGTAGAATTACTAGAATTAAAGGATAGAACATTAATCGTTAAAGGCTTAGATGCTATTGATGGAACACCAATCATTGATATAAAACCTGTAATGAAAGAATTTTTACCAAAAGGGGAAATAAAACAGCCACGTTGGGCAACTGATTTAATGAAAAATTATTGGGACTAGTATAAGTACGCAAAAGAAATAAAGACCTTTTAAATTTTGATTTTTAAGGAGTAATCATTATGTTTTTAAATCTACATATTGAAACCGAGAGACTCATAATTCGCCCATATACTTTATCTGATTTGGATGAATTATATGCAGTTGTGTCTGAACCTGATTTTTATCAATTTATCCCCGAGGATGTGCCTAACCGTGATGATATTCAACGAGTAATAGAGTGGTCCATTCAATGTAACCAAAAAAACACGCCTACTAAAATACATAAGCTTAATTTAGCCATTGTAGATAGGGAAAGCCAAACGTTAATTGGGTATTGTGGGCTTGGTCCAGATGATGTGAAAGAAACTGAGATTGAATTATATTATGGTATTTCGGAAGCTTATAGAGGGCAAGGGATTGCGTCTGAAGCTACATACGCCTTACTGAAATACGCGTTTAATAAAATCGGTTTACGTAAGGTTATTGCTGTTGTTCATCCTGGAAATGTGGCATCTATACGAATTGTAGATAAACTAGGAATGAACTATGAATATACGTATAACAATCTTAATTCGGAACTGAAAGATTTTGAAGGATTGCTTCATTATTCTATAGTGTCTGAAGCATTTCGATGAAGTAAATAAATTTGTAAAGCGTAAATGCTTTTATGGGTAATTGTTGTTAAGCTTTAAATAAGGATGATTTCCGTTCAAGGCTACTCGTTTTTTACTGCTCAGATGAAACCCTGATGCGCAAGCGTAGTAGCTCATCGAACGCCCCCAGGAAAGCGCTTAGTCGGAACGGAAATTATCCCCTCGTTTTGCCGAAGTGCTATACCATGTTTTTACCTTAATTTCATTGAGATAAATAGCTTTTCAACAACATGGGATTTCAACTTTATTAAGAAGTCAGCTTTAATGGACGAATGGGATGAAAGAAATTCCCTTCGGTTATATTATAAAATAATACCTTGCTTATAAAGTAGGTTTATAGCATGGGAACGGTTTTTAGCCTTTAGTTTTTTTATTGCAGATTTTACATATTGATTGATCGTTAATTCGCTTAAATGCAAAATATATGCAATTTCCTTTGTACTGTCTCCGTTAGCAACTTGCATCTTAACCTCTAACTCACGTTTACTAAGAGAAACATCTTTGCTTCTCCTTTTAGATTGAATTAATAAATGTCCAACCATATTACCAAAGCTAGTTAAATCATCTAAAAGCATATCACTTATTTCTATATCTTCTTCAAAATGAGTGCTACAAATATAACCGAAAACATATGGCCCGATAAATATAGGCACGATTAAAAGTTTGTTGTGTTTAGAGGCGACAACATATTTAATACTAATGTTTTTCAAATAATCCAACCCTGTACAAAACTTAGCTTTTTTCTCGACAATAGCAGAATAGATAATTGGAAAACTACGTATTTCCTCTCTAATTTCTCCGATATGGATTCCGCCAGACTCATTTAAATGAATAATGCCTTCAGCAACAAATCCTATTGGAGAATATCTCAATAAATAGGCATCTTTAATAGGGAATGAGTTCAAATATACCTGCAAAATGTGAATTAGCAACTCTTCGTGATTCGAAAAGTTATCAATAGTGTCAAAATGTTTTTGAATGGTATAAAGATTGGACATGTTATATCCCCTTTTTTTAAGTATATAATACGCTTGAAATAGGGAATTTTCAATATTTTCTGTAAATTGTAGTATGAAAGATAAGATATTCTTTTTTTCTGTAGTCATTAGTTTTGTAGAAGTTCTGTTCGACAAGTTAACGAAGTGGGGGAGGAATAGTGTGTGAAAAATCGTTCAATCAAAGAGGTAGATGCAATCGTACTTGGTGCGGGGTTTGCTGGTCTTTATATGTTATACCAACTTAGGAGTAATGGATTTTCTACCGTTGTTTATGAAGCGGGGGATGGAGTAGGCGGCGTTTGGTATTGGAATCGCTATCCTGGTGCTAGATGTGATGTTGAAAGCATCTATTATAATTATACGTTTTCAAAAGAATTGTACGAGGAGTGGGATTGGACATCTAGATTCCCGGAGCAAGAGGAAATATTAAGCTATTTAAACTATGTAGCAGATCGCTTTGATTTGCGAAAGGATATTCAATTTAATACACGAGTAAATGCTGCACATTTTGATGAAGAACGTAGTAAATGGCTTATTCATTTAAATGATGGCACTCAAGTTTTCGCAAAGTATTTCATTACAGGAATAGGCTGCTTATCGGCCGCGAATATTCCGAACATAAAAGGGTTAAATCAATTTAAAGGTAAGTGGTATCATACGGGGCATTGGCCACATGAAAAGATTGATTTTACTGGAAAACGAGTAGGGATTATTGGGACAGGTTCAAGTGGAATTCAAGCCATTCCGGTAATTGCAAAAGAGGCAAAGCATTTAACAGTATTTCAGCGTACACCACAATATACAGTTCCTGCAAGAAACCATCCTTATGATGAGGAATTTATTCGAAATATTAAGGAAAACTTTGAAACGTTAAAGCATGCAATGTGGAATTCTATATCGGGTACACCTCACATACAAAATGATCGATCTGCGATGGAGGATAGTGAAAGCAAACGGCAGCAGGTGTTTGAGGATGCTTGGGCAGAAGGCGGATTTGCTTTTGCAATGTCTTATAACGATTTTTTAACAAATGAACAATCGAATGAAAAGGCTGCAGAGTTTATCCGTTCGAAAATCCGTGAAGTTGTCAAAGATCCCAAAGTAGCGGAGAAGCTAAGTCCAAAGTATATGTATGGCACGAAAAGACAAATACTAGATACCGATTATTTTGAAACGTACAACAGAGAGAATGTTTTATTAGTTGATGTAAAGGAATCACCAATAGAGGAGATAACAGAAGTGGGCATTAAAACAGCGAATGATCAATATGATTTAGATATTATTATTTTTGCTACTGGTTATGACGGTATGACAGGTCCTTTATTTAAAATCGATATTCAAGGAAAAGGCGGCGTTGTATTAAAGGATAAATGGGAGAACGGGGCGTCGGTTAGAACGTATTTAGGCCTAACGACAGCAGGGTTTCCGAACTTGTTTATGATTACAGGTCCCGAAAGTCCATCTGTGCTTGTCAATATGCCAACTGCTATCGAACAGCACGTAGAATGGGTCTCGAATTGTATTGAATATATGCGAGAGCATGACATTGATGTAATAGAGACCAATATACAAGCAGAGGAAGAATGGAGTAAGCATAATCGAGAAATTGCAAATGGAACGTTATATGTAAAGGGCGATTCTTGGTACACTGGCGCCAATATAACAGGGAAGCCTCGAAGCTTTTTAATATATCATGGCGGATTTGATTATTACACAAAACGTTGTAAAGAGATTGCCCAAAATAATTATGAAGGTTATACGATGTTGAAATTAAAAACTATATCGTGACTGATGATACGAGGAAGGGGGAAGTACAATGGAACAACAGGTAGTAATTATTACGGGGGCAGGTAGTGGTATTGGTAGAGAGACTGCTAAACTTTTAGCAAAAAAGAATACAGCGATAGTTTTAGTGGATTTTGATGAAACAACTGGGCAGGAAACCTTAGAAGCAGTTAAGGAACATAATCAACATGTTATTTTTGTACATGCGGATGTGTCCAAGAGCCAGGACGTTAAAAAGTATGTTGAAGTAGCCAAGGAAAAATTCGGGAAGATTGATGCTTTCATTAATAATGCAGGTGTATTAAGCCCGCCATCTTTATTAGGAGATTTAGCGGAAGAAAGTTTTGATAGGATTATTGATGTTAACCTTAAAGGTGCATTTCTAGGCCTAAAATATGTATTAAAAGAAATGGAGCAACAAAATTCAGGAGTTATTGTGAATACTGCTTCTTCAGCAGGTATTCAAGGTCAGCCATATTTAGGAGGCTATGCAGCGAGCAAACATGGTGTCATTGGACTAACAAAAACAGCAGCTATCGAATATGGTTCTAGTGGAATAAGAGTAAATGCCATATGTCCTGGTGGTGTAATAACGAATATGATGAAGGGAATAGAGACGAATCCAGAGGAAAACGGACCAATGAGAAGACTCGCATCGCCAGAAGAGATTGCAAATGTGATAGGTTTTTTAATATCAACGGATGCATCTTATGTAAATGGTGCAGTTGTGACGATTGATGGCGGATTAACTTCTTAATAATCATAAAGGAAATTTTAATGATGAAAGGATGAAATGAATGGAAAACCGTATTGATCCAGAACTAAGAGAGACGTTATCACTAATGCCACCTTTAGATTTAGATAATTTGGAGGCTACTAGAGAAGGATTAGCTGCAACTGCTCAACCAGCTTCGATAGCAGACAATATTTCTGTTGAAAACAAAATGATTCAAGGACCAGATGATAATGATTCACTACGTATTAGAATTTATAAGCCAAAGAAAAAAGTAAGGGATTTACCAGCGCTTTTATGGATTCATGGAGGAGGATATGTACTAGGTGCTCCAGAGGGTGATGATTTACTATGCCAACGTTTTGTGAATGAAGCAAATTGTATTGTAGTATCGGTGGATTATCGACTTGCACCTGAATATCCTTATCCTACGCCACTTGAAGATTGTTACACAGCATTAAAATGGGTAGCAGATAATACGAAAGATTTAGGTATTGATAGTACTCGTATTGGTGTAGCTGGTGCAAGTGCGGGAGGAGGGTTAACAGCAGCATTAGCACTACTGGCTCGTGATAGAAATTATCCTAACCTTAGTTTTCAAATGCCACTCTATCCGATGATTGATGATCGTAATAATACACCTTCTGCATTGGAGATTACAGGACATATGGTTTGGAATCATGATTTAAATCAAAAGGGCTGGGAAATGTATTTAAATGGGGATAATGGGGGTGATGATGTATCACAATATGCTGCAGCTGCAAGAGCAGAAGACTTATCAGATTTACCATTTACTTATACTTGTGTCGGTCAATTAGATCCATTCCGTGATGAAACATTACAATATGTAACGAGGCTATGTCAGGCTGGTGTTGATGTTGAATTCCATTTGTATCCTGGCTGTTATCATGCCTTTGAAAGCTTCGTCCCAACAGCAATAATTAGCCAAAGAGCAGCAACCGAATATGTTGAGGCCGCTAAATATGTTTTAAATCGTAATGTTTCTGTTCATTTATAGTATTCTTGCGGATATTTTCGATATATCTTCAAATAAAATCCTAGGGGAATAGTCGATTTCATTGAAATGATACCTAAAGTAAAAGGAATCTGCGTACATTAAAGTATACAGATTCCTTTTTTATATTGTTTACTGTGCAACAGTTTGTGCGTTATCGATAATTTCTTTTGGGATGTCGATTGTTTTTAGGTTATTGAAATCAGTATATGTTACAACTGTCTTCATTTTTGACGAAAATTCTTCATCTTCCACTTTTATTTTCAAATCCATATCCACATCTATTTTTTTTGTATCAAAAGTTTCTTTATCAATGTATAGTACGTAGTCCATTTTATTAATCGTTAAATTATCAAGAGGATTTTCTTGAAGGTTAAGATCTTTCATCGATTTTTTCATTTCAGAATCGATAAGTTCTTTAAATTTATCGCCCTTTGCGTCTAAAGTTAAGACATATGCATCATCTGTTTGCTCGAATTTAAAATCACCGACAAACTTTTTAAGCTGTTCTAATTGTTCCTTAGCGTTTGCTGATGATGAAGTTTCCTCTAAAATCGAATCGAAATCATCACCTGGTAACTTTAACCATTGATTAGAAGTTTCGTCTTTTACGAAAATACCTTGATCCTTATTCATGTACATTTCGACTGACGCTTCATTATTTTTATCGCCTTCGTCAAGCATATCTGGCGCTGTCGTTGTCATTGAGAAGTGCATACCTAGTGGATCGGTAACTACATCCACGTCCATTTTTGTATCGCTGATAAATTTCTCTTCCTTGTCACCTGACCCCATTGTTGCCTCTTGAGTCACTTCCGCTTTTGCACTCGCACTTTTAATGTCTTCCTGGCGTTTCACCGCTTTGTCATACACTTGCTCTAAAGTGAGGTCACTTGTTTTAGTTGTACCTTTCGTTGGGCTAGCGCTACTGTTACAAGCTGCTAGCGTAAGTGCTAGTGCTCCAACACTTAAAACTTTAAAAAATTTGTTCATGACTTTCATCTCCTATTCATTGGTAAAAACATCATCTATTAGTATACATTACTATAAAAGTAAAAGTTTCGTTATTTAAAAAACGGTACTAATTCGATATTAAAATAATAGTAAATGCCTAACCTGTACATTTGTTTATAAGCCTTCTTACTTACGATAAGTCGCAAGAAAATTGATTCATAGATAGTAACCAATCCTCAATAAATCTGTTGTTAGTTATTGTGAAATATTGCAATGGTGTAGCTCATATCCATAACGTGTGGTGATTTCCATTCCGATTGAGTTCTTTGTTGCTGACGCTTCGCTTTCGCACAGAGCAAAGCTTCCTGGGGGCGTATGATGAGCCGCTTGGGGAAAAGATGTACGTTTTAACAAATGTCATCCACAAGTTTTGTTGAAGAGCCAAAGGTGTTAATACAAGAAACTATCACTAGTAGATTATTTTGCTGTAGGGATTCTAATGATTTTACGTTGTAGTAAGGGAGTATGAAGTTAGTAGCTTTTTATATCAGTTGTCGCTATGTTTGCACGTATGAAGAGTAGGGGAAGTGTTTGAGTCTGCTTTCGATGTTGAAAAAAATATATTTACAAAAAGAAAAAGCCGAGAAAATGAAGTCATTTTCTCGGCTCTGTTTATCAATTATAGCCCCAGATCATTGTGAATAATGTACCTAGGATTGTAACAACACCTACGAATACTGAGTATAAAATCGTTGTATATAACGTTTTCTTGTCTTCAGATTCACCGATGTGCATGAATAATACTAATTGTACAGTTGCTTGTGCAAGAGCAGTCACTAGTAAAATACCAAATGCCATGTTAAGTGACATATCAAATTTAACAACAGATAATGCTACAAGTGTTAGTAATAGTGAGAAGCCGAAGCCCATCACATGTTGTTTTGGGAATAATTCCTTCATCAGCTAATCAGTCCTTTCAAGTAGACGAAGCTGAAGATGAAAATCCAAACAACGTCTAGGAAGTGCCAGTACAGTGAGAAGATGAACGCTTTGTTAGCCGTTTGTGGGTTTAAGCCACGACTTGCTACTTGGATTAAAATTGCAACGCCCCAGAAGAAACCGAATGTTACGTGGGCACCGTGCGTACCAAGTAAAGTCATTAATGCAGATAAGAATGCACTTGTTTGAATTGTTGCACCTTCATCAACATATGTTACAAACTCATCGATCTCAATACCTAAGAAGCCAAGACCTAATAGAAGTGTGATGATGAAAAATGCCATCATCGCTTTTTTATTGCCAATGCGCATTGCATGAACACCAAGACCAATTGTGAAACTACTTGTTAATAATAAGAATGTTTCCCATAATACTGGTGTTAATTCAAAAATTTCAGCGCCACTTGGGCCACTACCTGTACGTGTATTAAGAGTGAAATACACTGTAAATAGTGTGGCGAATAATACGATTTCGGCGCCAAGGAAAACCCAGAAACCGAAAATTTTCAGGCGATTTTCCTCTGTACTATATTCTAATGGAAGTGAAGAATCGATTTTCATATTATTTATCACCTCTCAAACTTTTCTCAGTTGCCATAACTTCTTCAACTGAAATGTAACGACCATGATCTTTTTCAAATGAACGATGAATCATAAAGCCAAATACACAAAGCATACTAACGATAGCTGGAATCCATAGATTAAATACAGCGAAGAATGCTGCAAGGAAGAAGAATCCACTCATCCAGAATGGTGTACCAGTGTTGTTAGGCATGTGAATTTTTTCAATTTTACCTGCTGTAATATCGCGACCTTCTTTTTTCGCGAACCAGAATTCATCTAAACGTGTAACAGTTGGAACTACTGCAAAGTTATATTCTGGTACTGGAGAATGAGTAGCCCATTCTAGTGAACGACCATCCCAAACATCTGCTTTTTCATTACGCGGCATATGTTTCCAGCTGTAGTAAATGTTGTATACGATTAACGCAAAGCCGACAGCAAGACCAATTGCACCGATGAATGATACCATGCTCAATGGACCGTAGCCAGTTGACTCAGAGTAAGTGTACATACGACGAGCGTAACCATCTAAACCTAAAATAAATAGAGGGAAGAAAGCTACGTTGAAGCTAATTGCGATAAACCAGAAAGCAGTTTTCCCTAGTTTTTCATTTAATCGGAAACCGAACATTTTTGGCCACCAGTAGTGGTAACCTGCAAGTACACCGAATACTGTACCTGGAATTAATACATAGTGGAAGTGGGCAACTAAGAACATCGTATTATGATATTGATAGTCAGCACTTGCCATTGCAAGCATTACCCCTGTAACCCCACCAATTGTGAAGATTGGAATAAAGCCAAGAGCATAAAGCATAGGAGTTGTAAATTGAATTTTACCGTGTCTCATTGTGAGCAACCAGTTAAATATTTTAACCCCTGTCGGAACAGCGATTGCCATTGTTGTAATAGAGAATACGCTGTTTACCATTACACCGTGACCCATTGTATAGAAGTGGTGGGCCCATACTACGAATGATAGTAATGAAATAACGACCATACTCATAACCATTGATTTATAGCCGTATAAGTTTTTACGTGCAAATGTCGCAATGATTTCAGAGAAAATACCGAAAGCAGGTAGGATAACGATATAAACCTCAGGATGTCCCCAAACCCAGAATAGGTTGGCCCAAAGCATATCCATACCACCATTTTGCATTGCGAAGAATTGTGTACCAAATTGACGGTCTAACATCATTAATGCAAGTGCTACAGTTAACACTGGGAATGCAAATACGATAATAACGTTTGTAATTAAAATTGACCAAGTGAACATTGGCATTTTCATTAATGTCATACCAGGTGCACGCATTTTAATGATTGTTGCGATGAAGTTAACACCAGTCATTAACGTACCAATCCCTGATAATTGTAAAGCTAAAGAATAGTAGTTGTTCCCAACAGATGGACTAAATTCTGACCCAGATAGTGGGAAGTAAGCTGTCCAACCAGCATCAGGTGAACCACCAATGATAAATGATAGGTTTAGTAAACCACAACCAGCTGCAAATAACCAGAAGCTGACTGCATTTAGACGTGGGAAGGCAACGTCACGTGCACCAATTTGCAGTGGGATAACAACGTTCATTAAACCAATTACGAATGGCATGGCCATGAATAAAATCATGATTAAACCATGTGTTGTGAAAATCTCATTATAGTGTTGTGCATCAAGAAGTCCGTTATCAGGAACTGCCGTTTGTGCACGCATTAATAGTGCATCGATACCACCGCGGAATAACATTAAAAGCGCTACAGCGATATACATAATACCGATTTTTTTATGGTCAACAGTTGATAGCCAGTTTTTATAGAAATAGCCCCACTTTTTGAAATACGTAAGGCCAGCAAAGATAACCACTGCTCCAACTACGATACTAATAGCTGCCGCTAAAATCATCGGTTCTTTCATTGGATGGAAAACTTCTTCCATACTCATTAGACGCGCTCCTTTCAGGTTTAAAAATTAATGTGAATGTGTTGCTTCAGAATTTTCTTGTGAATCAGAATGATCCCCATGGTTCATCTCACTATGATCCATGTTGCCCATTTTCATATGTTCACTATGTTCCATTGGAGCTGGACTAAATTCTAAGTGTGTAGATGAATAGCTTGAACGACCAACGTGTTCTGCTTTTAATAGTTCATCAAATTTTTCTTCTGTTAATGGTTTTTCTTTTGTTTTCACATCAGTAGCCCATTTGTCGAAGTCTTTTTGTGTCATAGTTTGAGCTTCAAATTCCATTTCAGCAAATCCGCGACCATTAAAGTTAGAGTTACGGCCCATGAATGAACCAACCTCATCTGCGGCAAGGTGAATAGTTGTTAACATGTCACTCATTGCGTATTTTTGACCGGCTAATTGAGGAATCCAGAAACTTGTGATTGGTCCGAATGAGTAAAGTTTGAACTCAATTGGACGGTCAGTTGGAATATTTACATAGTTTACAGTTTCAATACCTTGCTCTGGATAGCTAAAATGCCATTTCCAGTTAGAAGATGATGCGTAAATAACAAGTGGCTCTTTATTGTCATAACCTGCTGGTTGAGCTTCTACTGTACTCGTTGTTCTTACAGTAACAATTGCTAAGAATGCCACGATGATAATAGGGATAACTGTCCATGTAATTTCAAGTAACTGACTACCCTCTTCGTGAGGAGGCTCATAATCGGCAGATGTTTTTGAAGCACGGTATTTTGTTAGCATAAATGCTAAAAGCACGTACACGACTAGTAATATAAAGGCCATTGTAATAATGGATAAAATAATTGTGTCTGATAATGTTTTGGCATTTGGCCCTTTTGGATCAAAGATTGTTAGGGGTTCACAGCCAGAAAGAACTGCAAGCGCTCCAAATGCAATTAACATTAAGCTTAACTTTTTCTTCATGTTTGACTCCTTTCTATAAAACGGCTATTCATAAATTTCATGTATTTTTGTATAGATTCGAAATTATAAATAGTGGGTAATAAGGTCACCTCTTTTAGTTGTTGTACCAATCAAATAATCAGAAATACTTACAATGGCATGGTTCAATATGAAACATTGAATCTAGTATTTGATTGGTCTAGTGCAAGCGTTCGCAAAATCATTAATCTGTGTAATCGATTTCAGACAATGTGTCATAATCGATCGATACAAAAAGTCATTGTTTGCACATTGGATTATACGCCCGTTTCAAATGAAAAAAAATTATTTTTTTATATTTTTAATAATAAATCGGGGGTGAATATGAACATTTTTTGAACAAAAATCGTTATTTCAATATTAGTATTTTTGCGTTTAATTAAATAAACACTGTTGAAACGTTGAAAACACTGAGTTTCTTGTATGTAACTATGTAAATAGTTTTTTTTGTGAAAATATCATTTCACATTTTAGACTTCATTTTGTAATAAAATCGCCGTTGTGTTAAGGTCTTGAATGCTTTTTTGTTGCGTTTTTTAAAAAGGTGAGTCCGAGAAAAGCGGAATTATGGATATATAAGGATAAACTTTAAATGTAAGGGATGATTGGAAAAAGACATTTCGGAAACTACTTTTAATTATGTTAATATAATTACACACTTCCATATATTGTATTCTTGATATTTTATCTGAAAAGTAAAAATAGCAAACTAAGGATATCCTTGGTTTGCTAAATTTGGTTATGAAGGCGAAAATAAATGATCTAAGCAGAGAGAAGGTGAAATCTATCTCCATTCGGCGCAATTAAGGGTTAAATTGTTTAATTTTAAGCTCCGAGTTTTAGCCATTTTGCTACTTGTCCATAGATAGTATTTTGAAGTTTTGGGGCTAGGTTATTCATCTTTAAGGCGAAGTACAATGTTTTCATTAAATTTAATGTACATGTACGTCCGCTAAAAAAGGCTTCGTTATAGCCCTGCGTCACTAAATGCATTTCAAATTTATCAAATACTTGTTCGATAAATTCTATTAGTGCTTCCTCGGAGTAGTTACGAGCTAGTAACGCTTCAATTATATTAATTAAGCGTTCCTCCTCATCGTTGACAAAGACAGTATCTTTCCAAGTAACAAGTTTCAATGCATGTAAGAATAAAGGCGCATGCTGTAAATCAAATTTAGGATGTTTAATCGTCATTGATGCTAAATCTGCACCATGTGCAATGCTATGCGCCCAGCCCTTATCAAGAACATGACCTCGTGTATCTTTTTCCAATAATAAATAGCGGCCAATCTTTTGAAAGAAAACTTGTAGACGATCATCATTTAAAACCAGTAGTTCAGCATCTTTTGCAAGAATACCTGCTGCAAGTAAAGCAGAAAACGAACGTGTAAAGACACTATCTGTCAATTCTTCACCTAGCTTTAAATATAAAAAATCGTCACCTATTACAGTATCAAATAAATATTGTAACTGTTCGGTGCTTAGTAAATTGTCGCTAAGTATTTCAATAAAAGTACGATAAATTAATTTGTCTCGTAATTCGGCATCTGGTGAACCAATGTGCGTTAACATTTCTTGTAACAACCAATCGCCCTTGTGCAACATAAATTCTTGTCGCGAAGAAAGTGTCATTGTTGAAAATAATTGCAATGTGTTTTTGATATCCATATGTAATTCCCCCGAAGTTAAGTTCATTCTCTATAAGAGAATTTTTTTAATATATTCCTTATTATTTGTCTTTTAACAATACGTAGACATAATAAAAATGCTTATATGGAGCTAGCTCTTTTTTTATTATAACGCTACAAAGATAAATTTGTTGATTGGTGAAGTTTTCTAGTGATATAGGGGTATATTCACAATAGGAATTCCAGAATCAAGAGAAAGTTGATATGATAGACAAGCAACAAAAAGGGGTAGACTAAACGAGTGTACAATAAAAGATATACTTATTAATAAATGTCTAATATTGTTGGAAAGCAAAATGGCCAGGTATGTCTTTGGAATTTACTATGAGGATTTGTTTCTGTTCCAAACTACTCACTTTTCTGTGGGTAAGCATCGACATTCCGCTTTCGCGCAGATAAAACATTGTAGAAATTCGTTTTATTACTACATATTTTTTAATGACACCTTAATTGTATTGACGCGATAGTTTCCAATAACAAAAGACATACTTATTAAAGTATGTCTCATCCTAGCTACAATATAACGGCTGACTTTATACCGAGCGGCCATTCAGTAAAGGTATTTTGATTGGTTTTTAATTCTACGAGAATATTTGCATTTTTAATGGCATCGATTAGCCATTCACTATAATGAAGATTCGGTTGAGAGTGCAGTAAGATTCGTTGCATATCTTTTTTGTCGATACTTAGAAGTTTATAGTTGCATTCAATGTGTACACTTTGGGGAATAATAAAAAGTGACTCATGTTGGTGCCCAAGTGAAATGGAGCCAGGAATGTGACCTTGGATACTTATAATATGTGTAATTGCTTCTTGTGTGTATACATCAATCTTAGTCCTTGTGAGTATTTCAAATTCAATCGGATAATCCTTCTGATGGGGACCGTCCGCTGTAGATAACGAAACAACTTTAATTGATAGTGCCTCAAACATAGGAGAGATGCTACTACCAAATTCACTAACTGTATCTATTAATTGCATGGATTCCACTCCTTGTGAAGAACTTTTTATCAATTATGCCTTGGCATAATTGCCGCTGACGCTTCGCTTTCGCGCAGATAAATTGCCACAGGATGTGGCATTCTTAGACTGAGTTCCTCTATTTCGGCGGATGTTTGGACACCCTCTGAAAAGTAGCTAAAAACCCGGATTCATCTCACACCTACAGAGGGAGAGATGAATGCTGAAAGAAGTTAAAAAACAGACAAAGCTGGATGCCTGTAAACAGTAATAAATAAAAGATATTATTAATTATAATACAATTTATTACAAAATATGAAATATTAAAGTGAATATTTTTGTTAAAAATAAGCAGTGGATAAATTTATTGGTATAAGTATGTTGTCATTTACTTAAAGAGTAAAATTGTTTGGAGTGAGGGTGGGGAACGTCCCAAATGTGTGATAAACCTTTGTGACTAAGCAAGAGTAGTTTACTGGAAAGCGGTCAGTCGAATACGAAAATCAACCCCATGTTATGATAATTATTAAATTAAGAAACTAATAAGTAAAATAGAGGTAAAGAGGTGAGAAAAATGACAAAGCGAAAACGGCATGTTATCAAACATGACAATATTGTTGTTTTTCCTGGTGCTGTTCAGACATTAATACGTGAAGGACATATGTATGCGGAAAATAATCAATATGAAGAGGCTGTGGCAAGCTTTGAAAAAGCATTTTTATATGAAGCTGGAGACGAAATTGCATTAAGTACCTACGCGTATGCTTTATATGAATTAAAAGAATACGATAAAGTTAAAAATGTTTGTGAGCAATTGTTTGCTATGGGGACGACATTGTATGTGGAAGTGATGGAACTATATGTTACAGTATGTATGCAATTAAAGGAATACCATCAAGTAGAGTCGTTAATTACTACATTAATTGAAGAAAATGTACTTCCCGAAGATCAGCTTGAGAAATTTGAACGCTTAAGAAGCTTGAATCAAGAGGTTGCTAGGAATCTCCAAAAAAAAGAGGATGCAAAACGATTGTTAGAAGAGCAAGAGTATGAACTTTCGAAATTTAGTGCGTTAACGCCAAACGAACAATCTATTCGACTGCATCGCTTAATGGAAACGAATGTACGACAATTAAAAACAGCATTGAAAACTATTATTGAATATCCAACAATCCATCCATTTGTTCAGAGTTTAGCATTAATTTTATTAGTGGAACAAGAAGTGTCAATTGACATTTCAGTATCAAAATTTGATCAAACATTGACTGTTAATCCTATTAATTTAGTCCTACCAAATCAGTTGCCTCAGTATAAGGAAGTAAAAAAAATAATTGAAAATAAATTAGAGCAAGACCCATCGACGTTGGAAATGGTACAATATTTAATGTCGAAGCATGCCATTGTAACGTATCCGTTTGAATGGCACCCATTCGAAGCCGATGATATTGCTTATAGTTATATTGACTTTGTACAGTCTATGCTAGGAAAAGTACAGGAAATGGACTATGAAATCTTTGACTTTATACAAATGTTAGAAAAATTAACAGAACTCCATGAAGTATGAAATAAGTTGAAACTATACGCATCTATGTTATACTAAAATGGTTGTCAAAATCGTAGTTACGAATGAATTGTCTAACATTAAACTTGATCATTTATTTGGAGGTATTTATACATGTCAGCAAAATGGGAAAAACAAGAAGGTAATATCGGTACTCTAACAATCGAAGTACCAGCTGCAGAAATAGACGCAGCAATGGACCAAGCGTTCAAAAAAGTTGTAAAACAAATTAACGTACCAGGTTTCCGTAAAGGGAAAATGCCTCGTAAAATGTTTGAACAACGTTTTGGTATCGAATCTTTATACCAAGATGCATTAGAAATCATCGTTCCTGAATCTTATTCAAAAGCGATCGATGAAGCTGGAATTATGCCAGTTGATTACCCAGAAATTTCTGGTACAGAAAACTTCGTACACGGTAAAGATTTCACATTTACTGCTCAAGTAACTGTAAAACCAGAACCAAAACTTGGTGAGTACAAAGGTTTAGAAGTTGCGAAACTTCCAGTAGAAGTTACTGACGAAGAAGTAGAAGCACAAATTCAAGACCAATTAGCTCGTAAAGCAGAGCTTGAAATTAAAGAAGATGAAGCTATCGTAGAAGGCGATACAGCTACTATCGACTTTGAAGGTTTCGTAGGTGAAGAACCATTTGAAGGCGGTAAAGGTGAAGACTATCCACTAGAAATCGGTTCAGGCTCATTCATCCCTGGCTTTGAAGAGCAACTTGTAGGTGCGAAAACTGGCGAATCAAAAGACGTAGTTGTTACTTTCCCAGAAGAATACCATGCAGCTGAATTAGCTGGTAAAGAAGCTACTTTCAAAGTAACTGTAAAAGAAGTTAAAACGAAAGTTCTTCCAGAATTAAACGACGAGTTTGCTAAAGAATTAGACCCAGAAGTTGAAGGTGTTGAAGCTTTACGTGCTAAAATCAAAGAGCAAACTGCTGAACAAAAACAAGCTGAATCTGATGCAGCACTTCGCGATCAATTAGTTGAAAAAGCTGCTGAAAATGCAGAATTTGAAGTACCTGCAGGTATGATTAACTCTGAAACTGATCGTATGTTACAAGAATTTGGTCAACGTTTACAAATGCAAGGCATGAACTTAGACCTTTACTACCAATTCTCAGGTCAATCAGAAGAAGATTTACGTGGACAAATGAAAGAAGAAGCAGAAAGCCGTGTACGTGTATCTTTAACACTTGAAGCAATTGCTGAAGCTGAAAAAATTGAAGCAACTGAAGCTGATATCGAAGCTGAATTAGAAAAAATGGCTGCTCAATTTAACATGACTAAAGAGCAAATTACTGGAGCTTTAGGCGGCACAGCAGTTCTTGAAAACGACATTAAAATTCAAAAAACAGTTGAATTTTTAGTAGAAAACGCTAAAATTACTGAATAGATTTTTTTTGTAACTTGATAGAAAAATGAAACAAGGTACGGCATTGAACCGTGCCTTGTTTTATAACATATTTTTTATTTAGGTTAAGCTAGATGCCCCTTTAGATTTAGTTCAGTTAATTATATTATTAATATTACGACTACTTTCACCGCAAAAAAAACATCCTCCTAAAGGAAGTGCTTTTTTGAAAAGGGGATAGGCAATGGCCTTTACACTTCTCTAATACATAGTATTGTTTGACTTTTCACACGATGCTAAAATTTAACTTTATTCAGCAGAGAAAAGGCTTTAGTTTAACTTCTTTCAGCAATTATTTTTTGTATCGAAAGCATAGCGGCAGTTACAGATGTTTTTTTGTAACGTAAGTGAAACGGCAGTTACGGAAGTCTACCACCTCTATAGGTGGTGATACGAATGCGGTTTTAAGTCACTTTTCAGCGGGTGTCCAAACATCTGCTGAAAGAAGTTAAAGCATCCGGCGGATGTCACGGAATTGCAAGTACAAAGCCGATTCCAGACACAATTATGCCGGGGCATAATTGATTGATGTCTCAATTCTTCCAAATGAGGAACAACGAAATACATCCTCTTCTGAATAAAGTTAAGCCTCTGGCGAATGTAATAGATTTTAAAGAAATGTAAGATACTCAAATATGAGTATCTTTAACTTGTACTATCGGTTATATCCGTGAAGTCACAAGCTAAATAGTAGTCGAGGGTCAGAGATCTTAACGAAAAGAAAGGTCTCTGGTCGCTAGAGGTTTCTGAAGAATCAGTCAGTTATACACACATGGAAATCAAAGGTATAATTAGCGAAATCCAGGTTCAGCACCAAAAGTTGTGGATGACGTTTGTTAAAACGTATGCCATATATCTTCATTCAGTAGAAGAATCCTACCTCTGAAGAATAATGAGGCTACGTCCTGTGGCATTACCGACATCCGACATCGTGTCGGCTCTCTTGCAGGCCTGGGCACAATTCAAAATCCGGACGCAATGTTTATCTGTAGCGAAAGCGAAGCGTCAGCTACAATTACGCCAAGGCGAAATTGAAATAAATTGATTGAAGCGGCTCATCGGACGCTCCAGGAAAGCGCCCAGCCGGAACGTAAATCAACCACACGTTATGGTGAAGAGCTGAGATTCATCAAGTTAATGAATTGGCATTCTTTGCTATAATGTTAATGTTTTTTGTGCGATGAATGTCGAAATTTTTTTAAATCTTGAAACATTAACGCCGTGGTGTAAATAGATGCAGACAATTTATTTGATAAAGATTCGATAATCTTGTAAGATTGTTGCTTGAATAGGGGTGAAACATATTGTTCAAATTTAATGATGAAAAAGGCAATTTAAAATGCTCATTCTGTGGAAAGCCACAAGAACAGGTACGTAAACTAGTTGCAGGTCCTGGTGTTTATATTTGTGATGAATGTATCGAACTTTGTTCAGAAATCGTTGTAGAGGAACTGGGCGTTGAAGAAGAAATCGAATTCCAAGATATTCCGAAACCGAAAGAAATCTTAACGATTTTAGATGAGTATGTAATAGGACAAGAACGTGCTAAAAAAGCTTTAGCAGTTGCGGTTTACAATCACTACAAACGCATTAATACAAATAGTAAAATTGATGATGTAGAATTAGCAAAATCGAACATTGTGTTAATCGGCCCAACTGGTAGCGGTAAAACTTTATTGGCCCAAACATTGGCGCGTATATTAAACGTTCCTTTTGCTATTGCAGATGCTACTTCTCTAACAGAAGCTGGCTATGTAGGTGAGGACGTTGAAAATATCTTATTAAAATTAATTCAATCCGCAGATTATGATATCGAGCGTGCTGAAAAAGGAATCATCTATATTGATGAAATCGATAAAGTTGCACGTAAATCCGAAAATCCATCCATTACACGTGATGTTTCTGGTGAAGGTGTACAACAAGCACTTCTGAAAATTTTAGAAGGTACAGTTGCGAGTGTCCCACCACAAGGTGGTCGTAAGCATCCTCATCAAGAGTTTTTACAAATCGATACTACAAACATCTTATTTATTGTAGGTGGAGCATTTGATGGAATAGAATCCATTATTAAACGTCGTCAGGGTGAAAAAGTAATTGGCTTTGGTTCAGATCCAAACAAAATTGATGTGGATGAAGGCTCAATTATGGCAAAGCTGATTCCAGAGGATTTATTAAAATTTGGTCTAATTCCAGAATTCATCGGTCGATTACCAGTACTTGCAAGTCTAGAACAATTAAACGATGCTGCGCTTGTACAAATTTTAACGGAGCCTAAAAATGCACTAGCTAAGCAATATCAAAAAATGCTTGAACTAGATGGTGTTGAGCTTGAGTTTGATGAAGGTGCGCTTTCTGAAATTGCAAAAGAAGCAATAGAACGGAAAACAGGTGCACGTGGTCTTCGTTCAATTATTGAGTCAACGATGCTTGATGTAATGTACGAACTACCTTCACGCGAAGATGTGAAAAAATGTATCATTACGGCAAAAACAATTACGGATAAAGAAAAACCGAAATTGCTTCTTGAAGATGGCACTGAACTCGATGAAGGTAGCGACACAAAAACTTCAGCATAACGAACAGACTTGGGTGTCTATTGTTATGAGATAAAGAGTAATTTAGCTGACTTCGATTGTGCAATGTTCGCACATATCGACAGTCAGCTTTTTATTCATTCATACATAAAGCCAACTGTAATTAGATGAAATTTTTGGCTCAATTGATTAACTAGTGTGAATCAGTTTTTTAGACACATACTAGTAGCGTAGGAGTGAATAAGAAAATTTTGACGGAGGTGAATACCCGCATGGTGACAATACAAAAAACAACAAGTGTACCATTATTGCCTTTACGTGGACTTTTAGTATACCCGTCGATGGTGTTACATATTGATGTGGGTAGAAATCGTTCTGTAGCTGCGCTAGAACAAGCGATGCTAGAGGACCAATTGATATTATTGGTAACGCAAAAAGAAGTGCATGATGAACAGCCTGATGAGCAAGATTTATATACAGTTGGTACCATGGCATATGTCAAACAGATGCTAAAATTACCAAATGGGACACTGCGTATTTTAGTGGAAGGTGTGGCGCGTGCAACATGGTCTAACTATCGGGCGTTAGATAAATATACGATTGTTGACATCGATGTTAAGGAGGAAACAGTCGGTAAGGATGTTGAAACACAGGCTTTAATGCGTACGTTATTAACGTATTTCGAAAGATACGCGAAAGGCTCCAATAAAATTACATCTGAAACCATTAGTACCGTGGCAGACATTGAAGAGCCAGGTCATTTAGCAGATATCATTGCATCGCATTTACCCTTTAAGATTGCAGATAAGCAAGAAGTATTGGAGATGCTCAGTGTAAAGAAGCGATTAGATCATTTGATTATTCGTTTACATGACGAGCAAGAAGTACTCGATCTTGAGAAGAAAATTAATACAAAAGTTAAGCAATCCATGGAGCGTACGCAAAAGGAATATTATTTACGTGAACAAATGAAAGCTATTCAAACTGAGCTAGGAGACCGTGAAGGAAAAACTGGCGAAGTAGCTGAATTACGTAAACGTATTGACGAAACAGGAATGCCTGAATCAACGAAAGAAGTTGTGCTTAAAGAGTTGGATCGCTATGAGAAGATTCCTGCAGCTAGTGCAGAGAGTGGTGTAATCCGAAACTATATTGATTGGATTGTATCACTACCATGGACAACTGAGACTGAAGATCGCATGAATATTGAACATGCAGAGGACATTTTAAATCGTGATCATGACGGATTAGAAAAAGTAAAAGAACGTATATTAGAATATTTAGCTGTACGTCAGTTAAAAAAATCGTTACGTGGACCAATATTATGTTTGGCTGGCCCTCCAGGTGTAGGTAAAACGTCATTAGCTCGATCTATTGCAGAAAGCTTGGATCGTAAATTTATCCGTATTTCATTAGGTGGGGTACGAGACGAATCGGAAATTCGTGGTCATCGTCGTACGTATGTTGGGGCAATGCCAGGTCGTATTATCCAAGGGATGAAAAAGGCAGGGACAATCAATCCTGTATTCCTTCTAGATGAAATTGATAAAATGGCTAATGACTTCAGGGGAGATCCAGCAGCAGCGATGCTTGAAGTTTTAGATCCAGCTCAAAATAATACATTTAGTGATCATTACATCGAAGAACCTTATGATTTATCAAATGTATTATTTATAGCAACAGCCAATGATTTAAGTACAATTCCTGGGCCGTTACTAGATCGTATGGAAGTAATTTCTATTGCTGGTTATACAGAAATTGAAAAAGAGCAAATTACGAAAAATCACTTAATCCCAAAACAGTTAAAAGAGCATGGCTTGAAAAAAACTCAAATTATTATTAAAGACGAAGCAGTAGTGGATATCATTCGTTATTATACTCGTGAAGCAGGTGTTCGCGGACTAGAGCGCCAAATCGCAACCCTATGCCGTAAAATCGCTAAGATCATCGTTTCTGGTGAGAAAAAACGAGTAACAGTGAACTCGAAAACGTTAGAGGAATTACTTGGTAAACATCGTTTCCGATACGGACAAGCAGAAGAGGAAAATCAAATCGGTGTAGCTACTGGGCTTGCTTATACAACTGTGGGTGGTGATACATTACAAATTGAGGTATCATTAACACCTGGTAAAGGAAAATTGCAGTTAACTGGGAAGTTAGGCGATGTCATGAAGGAATCTGCTCAAACAGCTCTATCGTATGTCCGTACAAAAATGGAAGATCTAAAAGTGGATGCAGAATATTTTGAAACACATGATATTCATATTCACGTTCCTGAAGGAGCTGTGCCGAAAGATGGACCTTCCGCAGGTATTACTATGGCAACCGCAATTGTTTCTGCAATTTTACACCGTCCAATACGCCGTGAAGTCGGCATGACAGGTGAAATTACTTTACGTGGACGTGTACTGCCAATTGGTGGCTTAAAGGAAAAAACACTCAGTGCGCATCGAGCAGGCTTAACCACAATTATTTGTCCGAAAGATAATGAGCGAGATATTGAGGAAATTCCTGAAAGTGTACGCGAACAACTAACATTTAAACTAGTGTCATCGGCTGATGAAGTATTAGCCCTTGCACTGGATGGAGGTTTTTAAGAAAATGAAAGTCCATAACGTCGAAATGGTCATAAGTGCTGTAAGACCAGACCAATATCCAGAAGATGGACTGCCAGAATTTGCACTAGCCGGTCGTTCAAATGTGGGGAAATCCTCATTTATTAACCGAATGATCGGTCGTAAAGCTTTAGCACGTATTTCTTCTAAGCCCGGAAAAACACAAACGCTTAATTTTTACAAAATTGAAGAACAATTATTTTTTGTAGATGTTCCGGGCTATGGTTATGCAAAGGTTTCAAAAACTGAGCGTGAAGCATGGGGAAAAATGATTGAGCGTTACATTACAGGGCGTAATGAATTAAAGGCAGTCGTACAAATTGTTGATTTACGTCACCCCCCTACAGCTGATGATCGCATGATGTATGATTTTTTAAAGCATTACAATATTCCTTGTATTATTATTGCAACAAAAGCAGATAAAATTCCAAAAGGTAAATGGGATAAGCATAAAAAAATCGTGAAAGAAACGCTAGACATGGAAAAAAATGACCCTCTTATTGTCTTTTCTTCAGAAAAAGGAATTGGCTTTGAAGAAGCTTGGCGTACGATCGAAAGTAAAATGTAATAAAAAAACATCTATTGAGTCTATTATTTAGGACAGTAGATGTTTTTTTATTGAAAATTAATTTGGAGAATCGCTTGATGAATGAAACAACTGACCGATAAATTACATAGGAGGTGGACTAAATGGATATCGCAGCTTTATCAATGGCAATGAATCAAGCAACATTAATGCAAAATGTATCTCTAGCTGTAACAAAACAGGCAATGGAGATGCAACAACAAAATACAGAACAATTAGTTGAAATGTTAGATGCTCCACATCCTACAGCCGGACATACAATTGACGTTCAAGTATGATGAAGCAAAGGTAGCTTGAAATTGGAAGCTACCTCTATCTTTGTGTCTAATGGTAGTTTTAAAAAAATATGTAAAAGCACTAAAATGTAACTTTTTTAATAGTAAAAACTACCAATATTACGATATACTATTTATAATAATATTTTTTAAGGAGGCGGGATTTGTTGAAGAAGATTCCATACATACTAACGATTTTGTTACTAACGGTTCTCGGGTTTTCATCAAATCAAACAGCACATGCTGCACAAATGGTGACTGGAACTTTTGTTGATGTAACATTTTCAGAATATGAAAATCCAAATGGAGTAATAGAAAAAAAGCTTAGTAATATTACTTTGCAAAATGATAGCGGTCGTCAGGTTACATACAATATAAATAATAGTGCCCGCCTGTATATTAATAATACAGAGACAACAATCGAAGGCTTTAAGATGGGGATGAAAGTAGAAGCGGAAATTTCCCTTCGAAGTGTTGTTGAGCTTAGAGGTACTTCTAATTCTACAAAAGAAACAGAATCTCCAACAGTTGCACAAAACACTAAAACACTTGCTGGGGTAGTGACAAGTATTGATCCAAATGGACTGTTCATTATGTTGAAGCCAGATTTAGGAGAAGAAACAACCTACTATATAAATAAAGATACAAGCTACCAAAAAAACTCCTCTGCAGTTGATGTTAGCGCATTATATGTAGGGGATCGTGTTAAGCTTAGCCTTAAAAATCGAAACACATCCATTGTCACGAAAATCGAAATTAGTGAGACGGGTACATTAGTTGAAAACCTATATAAAGGTGAGCTACAAACAGTAAATGCCAATGCAAATAAATTAACTGTTAAAAACCAACATGCTTTTATAAATTGGCAATTTGGTTCTGATACAACAACGGCCTTATCAACGATGAATTTTTCATCGAAGGTACCGATATATGTTGGAAATACAAAAATTGATAAAGGTCAGTTAAAAAATTACATTGGCAGTGAAGCATATTATGCAACAATTAAACAATTTGGCAAAGAAGTGATTGAAAAAATTGTTGTATTGAAAAACAATGAGCGAACTTACTATGAGCCTATGCTTTCTGTGGATACTAAATATCAAGTATTAAAACTTAAATCTGCTGGCACATTATACTTCCACGATGGAACGATTTTAATTAGAAATGGTCGTTTAATTGAACCTAATGGCTTATTAGCTTATGGTACAGCCTTTGTTATTTCGGACGGAGCTGCACGTGATCATTATGCTCAAGTTGTACAAGTAACAAGTGATAGCTTTATGTCACCAAACTTAGCAGGTCATGAGTTATATTATGGACGTTTATCACAAACAGATGGCTATTTAATCGAAATTGATGATGCGATGAAGATCGAGTCAAATGTCTTCAAGAAAACAGAACGTACTGTACTATCGGTTAGTAATTCAACAAAGGCAAAAGTAGATGATGGTAACAAAACATATAATGTCATTCCTGATATTGAGCTTCATTTATACGAAGGGGAATATGGATACTTCTATGTGAAGGATGGCCATGTACAGGCCCTTCATATTCTTAATAAAGCTAAGCCAGTTGCTCCATTAATGTTAACTGGTAAAATGCAGTCAGTTAAATCGAAATACCCAGCTGTAATCAATGTGAAGAGCGTTAGTCAATGGCAAAATGGTCGTTGGTATGAAGCTGGTGAAATGATTGATATGAATATAGACCAAGCAACAATTATTAAAGCTGGTAAAGTTATTCAAGCATCTGATCTAAAACCTTCTGATCGTTTAGTAGTATTATCAGATCGTTTTGTCAAAGCTCATTTAATATTAGTTGATTAACTTCTTTCGGCAAATGTTTTATGTAACGAAAGCGTAGCGTCAGCTACTCTAGGAGTAGAAGGCGAGCAGATGTTAACCTTGAATATTTTAGGTGTGTTGATTAGGAAAAAATAGGCTCATTCAGGGGTACAAGGGTTATGTTCCTATTGATTTTCTTACATCAACACACCTGATTATTTTGTAATCTTAAAGAAATAATTGACAGCTCCAGATGCGGATATGCATGGATTGAAAGAGAGGAACAGAAAAAGAATGCGAAAACATTTATCTAAATTAATGTTAGTGGTTCTTGCTGTATTTATTATTGGAGCTACTATCCCAGAAAATGCATCGGCTTCTTCATTAGAAACAACAGGTGCTGTAAAAAATGAATATACATATGAGGAAGCTGTTTTCATTACAGGAACACCCATTATTTTTAAAGGCACTAGTAAAGACATTAATTTTACACAAAAAGAATCTAAAGGAAAGTTAACTGAAACATATAGTGTAAAGCTAACAGCAAGTAACGGTGCTACATTGACACGAAATATTGCATATGAATCAGATGTTGTAGATTATGCTACGATTGGTCAAAAAACATCGAATGGTGTTGTGAAAAAATATTCAGAGAAAATTGTTTCTGGGAAAACAACATATACATTGGTTGATTTCCAATTTTCACAAGGGACTGTAACGGACAATCGTGTAGCCTCTGATTATTTCTCAGGTAATGTGATTTCGAGAAAAACATATGCCTATCAAACAGGGACTGGAAAAAATGCAGTCCAAAATACTGTAACAATTGATACTGATAGTCGTCATGCTGGCTATGAAAATTTCTGGGGAGCAACAGAAACACAAATTACAGAAGCTGTTTATAGTTATAGCGATGGTAAGACAAGTCATGTGAAAAATCGTTTATCTACAAGCAAATCACGTGTATTAAACTATGAAGAAAACCTAGGGAGTTTAGGGAGCTTTGATGGTGGATATGCGGTAGTAAGTGAAAAGGATGTTATTTCTGAATATACGTATGATTTAGCCTCTGGGCAAAATGGTAATATGGACTTAGATACAGAATACATGCCGACAATTGAACGTTTAATCATTCCTAAGTTCCGTGATTTATCAAATCATTATGCGAAACAAGCTATTGAAAAATTATACTCTTTAGGTATTTACTCTGATGCAAGTAACTTCTTCTCACCAAATACCCCTATGAAGCGTATTGACTTTACAGCGGCGATTGGTAAGGCGGTTGACTTACGTGTTATGGCAGAACCGAAAACGAAAAAATCGAAAACTACTACAAGTATTTTTAAAGATATCAAGCGTACAGTAAAAGATTATGCCTATATTGAGTCTGCGGTTCATAAAGGAATTATTAAAGGTGTATCACCAGAGTATTTCAAGCCTGATAATGCAATTACTAGAGCACAAGCTGCTACGATTTATGTGCGTGCCTTAGGGCTTGAGAATAAGGCCCCAGATCCAGGCTATATAACAAAGTTTAAGGATGATGCGCAAATTCCAGCCTACGCAAGAGACGGTATTTACATTGTAAATGAGTTAGGCTTAATGACTGGTGACCCTGTAGGTCGATTTAATCCAAATCAACCATTAACGAGAGCAGAAGCATCAGTAGTACTAGAACGTTTTTTGAATTACTTGGAAAGTGACTTAAAACAAAACTATCGAGATGACATATTGTTCTTTAATTAAAGAAAGGACTGAACAATAAATGACGTATGCTAAAAAAGCATTTCTATCCATACTATGTTTCGTACTAGTCCTGATGACAGCAACTCCAGTTATAACTCAGGCAGCTACGAAAATTAATGATGTACCAACTAATAATAGTAAATTCAAAGCTATTTCATGGGCAGTCGATAATGATTTACTCTCATTGAATAGCGCTAATAACTTTTTACCTAATGAGCAGCTAACTGAGCGAGAGCTTGTTGTCATGTTTGCAAAGCTTGATCGAAACTATGCATTAACATATAACGACAGTGTCGCTTATAACTTCTATAGTGATTTATATTTACCATTTAACGGTACCTACACAACAGCCAATCGGACAAAAGCTGTTACACGTGGACAATTTGCGCGTATATATGCTGCCTTTAAAGGCTTAGATTTAGATGAGCCTCAGGCGGTTCAATATTTATACACAAATGAAATTTCAACAGGAAGCACTGGTAAAAAGACATTTGCCAATTTCAATCCTTCTACAAAACTAACTCGTGGAGATAGTGCTGAATTTTTATATCGCAGTGTACAAAACGGTAACTTTGCTGTAATAGGATTAAAACGTACTGCAGCAGGCCGTGATAACGATGAAATTACATTACCTCCGGGCTTCATGGGCTCAAGCAACACAGAATTTGAAGAGCCAAAGGATAATAACAATGATTTTACTGGACCAGAGAATGTTAATAATGCTCTACAAAGTATTGATGTTGAAAAACCAGATTTAATCGCAAATGACCAAGATTCAACGCTCATTACAGTATCTTTAAAAGCTTGTAATGGTGATCCAATACCTGATGATAAATCTTATACATTCCGTGTAACTTCATCATATGGTGCAAAAATCGTTGACACATCTGGTGAAGCTGTTCGAAATGTACAATCAGATGGCTCTACTGTTTCTGCGATTGTTATAGCACCAAAATTAACAAAATCTGTACGTGATACAATTTCATTTGAGCTTATTAACAACACAGATCCTGGTATGAAATGTCTTGTAGGTGAAAAACTGAATGCACATGTCCGTTACTCACCACAGCCGGAAATGCGCATTGATTATCAAGTGTATGATCCTGCAAATACGGATGACGAAAATGGAAATGTAACACCTCCATATGTACCGTATGAAAAATTACCAGAGTTCTTTAAAGAAAATATTGTGAACGTCCATTGGATGGATAGAGAAGAAAAGCTATTTAGTATTGGGCAGCAAACAAATGTAACAAATGCTCTAGGAAATGTTGAAAATATATATTTACAATATGGTGGTAGTGATAAAAAATACCCTGCATTAGGCTATGAAAATGCCATTTTACAGTTTGAAAACTATAATATTTCAGTTTGGCTGTTCGAAGAAATTATAGAAAAACGCTTGAAGGATTCGATTAATGATACGATTGAAATTATGTATATGATTTCAGATGATGGGCGTCCAATTTATCGTATTCAAGGAATTGATGATGCGATTGCCTCGCAGGTTGAAAACATTAACCCAGTCGGCGCTATTATTCAACTTATGAGCTATATGCCAGATGAAAAAAAACTGACGCTCGAGCATTATGATAGTGTCATGAAAATTTATGCTATTTTCACAAGCTTGAGTAACTATGATCGAACAGTATTATTAAAATACCAAGGTGGTAAATTACTAGGTCAAGTAGAAGCCTATAAAAAACGAGTGGAAGCATTAAAGGAAAGTGCGGATGCGGCATCAAGACCGTCTGGTAAAGATCGGTATACTAAGGTAATGGTTACATTAGTGAGACCAGGTGGAGAAATTATTACTGACTATCAAGGAACAGTGAAAATTAAATTTGATGGTGTTGAGAAAACAGCTTCATTTGTTACAAATACTTCGGATTATTTAAATAATACAGGAAGCCCAGGGACAGCTGTAGCGTACTTTGACTCGGTTATTTATGGGAAATCAAAAGCTGAGGCAACATTAGTAAACAAAATAGATCCTCGTTATGCAACAATATTGAAGGATTTAAAAGATAAAACAATTACAAAGGAAATTTTCACAAACCCTTACTTTAGTAAAAATTCTTGTTCTTTAGCAACAGAAGTCGCTTATGTAGTTGATTACTCTGCTTCCATGAAAGCTTCTGACCAAACAAATTACCGTGGTAAGAAAATGATGGAAGTCATCAATCAAATAAAGGCAAAAAATAATATTGTGATTGAAACAAATACAAAAGCTACTGTTCTTGGAGAGGGCAGTACAGACAATGTATTGAAAAAAGATCTGTATAAAGCATCGAAAGAGAAAGGTGCCACAGATATTTTTGCAGGTATAGATCTCGCTCTGTCTAAATTCTCAAATGACTCGAAAACCTCTAAATCTATAATTGTTGTATCAGATGGCAAAACTAGTAAATCGAAAATGACAAAAGTGCTGAACGATGCGAAAAATAAAGGGGTCAAGGTTTACACTGTAAGTATGGGTAAAAAATCTCAAGTCAATGATGCAATTTTAATGCAACTGGCTACTGAGACTGGTGGTACTTATTACCACGCTAACGATAACTTACAATTACATCAAGTTTTCCAAAAAATTATTGATTCTATTTTATGTAAAACTTCGTCTTCAAGTTGCGTGACTCCTGAAAATTTATTTGAAGAAGCAACAGTGACTCTACGCAAAGGCAATATTACAATGAATGCAAGAATTAATGGCAATTGCTCAAATGTTGCAAAGGTTAATGTACGATTCCCATCTTTAAGTGGAGATGTGCAGTTTGAATTGAATAAGCGTAGTGATAGTGTTTACATGTTAACAAAAACAGTTCAAACAATGCAGGACTTCAAAGTTAATAATGAGATTGAATTCGTAGCATATGATAAAGACGGTAAAATTATTGCTATAAAAACCGTGACAATAACAGATTAATAGATAAAAATTATTTTTAAGCTGAACTAATTCTAACAATTAGTTCAGCTTTTTTTGATTATGAAAAATTGATATAGCCATTCATCATAACGTGGGGTTGATTTCCGTTCCGACTGAGCTCTTCCTGGGGGCGTCGGGCCAACAGATGTTTTTTTACGCTAAACGAAGGTGTTATCACAGTATATGAAGTTTTTTGCCTTCGTTCCTCTATTGCTAATCCCCCAATCAACTTATCCAAAATTTCATCCAAAATTTCGGTAATGAAACGTTCATCTAATAAATTTAATAAATTCGGGAATGTTACACCTAAAGATATTTTGAGGTGAAAACAAATGAACAGAACTGTTTATCTTTTCTTAGTTTCATTTTGTACATTTTTTTTAATAACATTACATGCATCTGCAAAAGATAAACCAAGTCCTTATGAAGAAATATATCCGGAAATAGGATACAAATCGGTGGAAGAAGCAGTGAGTGATTTTGAACAGCACTTTAGCCAAAAACTAAAGCTACCTCTTAGAGTACCCCCTATAAGCTTTACACATCATTTTGGACGATTCTCCGATTTAAAGTATGAAGGCAATGACACACTTGAAGTGACATTTATCAATGATCAATTATCCGAAAATCACTATAAAATTGATATTCGACCACTTAAGTATAAATTGCCTCTAAGAGAGAAATATGTAGTAAAAACTTATGAATTAAAAAATGAGATTGTGGCCACATATATGACCATTTCAGGTTTTAATGTCCTCGTTTTTGAGAGAGACAATTTGCAGTATATGCTAAGTATAGATAAACGAGTTTCGAATAAAGTAACTTCTGAAACTTTAGTGGACATAGCCAATTCTATTGATTATTAAATGGAACAAACATTTTGATGTGACTCGAGAACAATAGTATAGAAAAATAAAAATAGCCTTGTTAAAAATAATTAAACAAAGGCTATTATTTTATATCTTAAAATAAATTTCATTTAAACTGTTCAAATTAATAATGGAGACGTTCAAATTAGTTCGACTCTATTAGGATGATCTTTTTAAAACGGTTGTCATATGGAAAAGTTGATTGTAGTGGAGGCTTGGCGACTCCTTCGTGACCAACATCCTGCTGCTGCCGCTACGTTAGCACTACGCTTTCGCGCAAAAGACATCTGTTGGCCCGAGACCCTGCAGCGAAGCGGCTTATCGGACGCCCCCAGGAAGCTCTGCGCGAAAGCGAAGTGTCAGCGGGCAATGTTTTATCTGTGCGAAAGCGAAGCGACAGCAACAAATGTTTTATCTGTGCGAAAGCGAAGCGACAGCAACAAATGTTTTATCTGTGCGAAAGCGAAGCGACAGCAACAAATGTTTTCTGTAGCGAAAGCAAAGCGACAGCTACAAAGCGCCAAGCCGGAACGGAAATCAACCACACGTTTTGGTTAAGAGCCATTTAATTCTGTCCTTTTAAGACAATGTTCTGTACAAACATTAAATTTGAAACAGGAAGTATAATTTGTTACACTTAGTTTATAATAATTCTAATGTAGATGACGAATTTCAGTTCTTCATGACATGTTCACAAATTATTGATGAACTCTTGTCGAACTGTGCTATAATGAGATTTGTTAATTAG
The DNA here is from genome assembly GCF_056394365.1 of Lysinibacillus sp. 10T31. NCBI lineage: Bacteria > Bacillati > Bacillota > Bacilli > Caryophanales > Bacillaceae > Lysinibacillus > Lysinibacillus sp. 10T31. The sequence goes on along the minus strand of NZ_JBFTHS010000010.1, from coordinate 11,815 downwards.
AACGTGAGAGGTGTTATTCATGCATACCATCGTAGTAGGCTTGAATTATAAAACGGCGCCAGTTGAGATTCGTGAAAAGTTATCATTCATAGAGAGTGAACTACCACAGGCAATGGAAGCGCTGCAAAAGCAAAAAAGTATATTAGAAAACGTTATTGTTTCGACATGTAACCGTACAGAAATATATGCTGTAGTTGATCAATTGCATACTGGGCGTCATTTTGTGAAACAATTTTTAGCAAATTGGTTCGACCTTCCTATGGAGTCATTTTCTTCGTATTTAACAATTCGTGAAGAAGATGAGGCAATCGAACATTTATTCAAAGTGACAGCTGGAATTGATTCGATGGTACTTGGCGAAACTCAAATTTTAGGACAAGTACGAAAAAGCTTCTTAAATGGACAAGAGATTGGAACAACAGGAACGGTGTACAATCAGCTATTTAAACAAGCGGTGACATTTGCGAAGCGTGCACATAATGAAACGGCTATCGGTGAGAACGCGGTATCTGTCTCTTATGCAGCAGTTGAATTAGCGAAGAAAATATTTGGATCTTTACAACGTAAACATGTAGCAATTTTAGGTGCAGGAAAAATGGGGGAACTTGCTATTGAGAACCTATACGGTAGCGGTGTAGGAAAAGTAACCGTAATTAACCGTACGTTCGAAAAAGCAGAAAGTCTGGCAGCTAAATTTGACGGTGAAGCAAAATCTATGAAGGAACTACAATGTTCGTTATTAGAAGCGGATATTTTAATTACGTCTACAGGTGCAACAGATTATGTTATTGACTATGAATTGATGCAATTTGTTGAACGTTTGCGTAAAGGTAAACCATTATTTATGGTAGATATTGCGGTTCCTCGTGATATTGATCCACGTGTTGGAGATTTACCAAATGTTTTCTTATATGATATAGATGATTTACAAGGCATCGTCGAAGCAAACTTAGCTGAACGTGAACGTGCCGCGGCTGATATTTCTTCAATGATTGGCAATGAGGTTGTGCAATTTAAAGATTGGGTTGCGACTCTTGGCGTTGTCCCTGTCATCTCGGCTTTACGTAAAAAAGCGAATCATATTCAAGAAGAGACAATGATTAGTATCGAAAATAAAATGCCTGATTTAACGGATCGAGAACGTAAAATTTTAAGTAAGCATACAAAGTCTATTATTAATCAATTGTTAAAAGAACCAATTTTACAAGCTAAGGAAATGGCAAATTCACCAAAAGCAAATGAACAGTTACGTTTATTCCAACAAATTTTCGGTATTGAGGATGCTGTGGAAGCTGAAGTTACTGCGATGACAGAACAAGAGCTTGAACGCAAAGAGCGCTTACAGTCGTCACAATCTTCCACTGAACCAAAGTATTCTTTCTAACTTCTTTCAGCAAATCTCTTTTGTAGATAAAGCAAAGCGTGGGCTACAGAAGTCTCCCACCTCTATAGGTTGTGAGATGAATGCAGGTTAAAGTTACTTTTCAGCAGGTGTCCAAACATCCGCTGAAATAAGTTAAAGCCTCCGGCGGATGTCACAGAATTGGGAAGGAGTTCTTTGTGCAAGCACAAAGCCGATTCCGGACGCAATTATGCCAAGGCATAATTGATAGATGTCTATGTGTTCGCGGTGCAACTTTAGAAAAGTTGCCCTTCGAGCTTTTTCCCGCGAACGAGATTTTCTACTGATTTTTAAATGAGGCGTTTTCGTATCTGTATGGTAAACTAAGGATACGAAAACGTTTTTTTTCTAGGCTAAAGTACACTACTTTAGCACTTTCAAAATAAAGAAGGGATGTCTATTGGCTGATTTGACAATGACAAGGCTCTATGAAGTAATGATCGTCTTGTATGGGATCAGTCTAGTATTTTACTTTACTGATTACTTTTATAAGCAAATACGAGCAAGGCGAATTGCTTTTTGGCTTGTTTCATTCGTATGGGTGATTCAAAGTGCCATTATACTATTAACTTTTGTGGAAACGAAGCGGTTTCCGATTTTATCCTTGTCAGAAGGGATTCTCTTTTATTCCTGGTTGCTCGTGACATTATCAATTATTTTGCATTGTATTGCACGGGTTGATCTACCGGTGTTTATTATTAATATACTAGGATTTTTATTCGCTAGTATCTTTACTTTTATGCCGAAACGGTCAACAGGAGTAGTTAGCGATACTTTAATTTCGGAATTGCTGTTTATTCATATATCATTTGCAATTTTATCGTACGCAGTGTTTTCGTTAACATTTGTTTTTGCGATATTGTATGTAGTATTATATCGTTTGCTTAAAAAGAAAAAATGGTCACATATATGGACAAGGTTGCCATCACTACAGCAGACGAGTAACTGGATGAATGTTTCATTTTTCATTGCTATTCCAGTGCTATTTGTAAGTTTAGTTTTAGGGTTTGAATGGGCACTACTAACGCTAGAGAGTTTTTCAATTTTTGATGCGAAGATTATTGGGTCCTTTATTATTTTAATTTTGTATTGCTCTATATTGTATGTGAATCGTAAAGGTAAACTGACAGGGACAACTTATGCGTGGGTACATATATACGCTTATCTATTAGTTGTCGTTAATTTCTTTTTAGGAAGTAGTTTATCACGATTCCATTTATGGTATTAGAAGAGAGGTTGGAGACTGTTGAGAAAAATTATTGTAGGTTCTAGAAGAAGTAAGCTAGCTTTAACACAAACAAATTGGTTTATCAATGAGTTAAAAGCAGCTGGTGTACCATTTGAATTTGAAGTAAAAGAAATTGTCACGAAAGGTGATCAAATTTTAGATGTGCAGCTATCTAAGGTAGGTGGTAAAGGGCTTTTCGTAAAAGAAATAGAACAAGCACTTTACGACAAAGAAATTGACTTTGCTGTTCATTCTATGAAGGATATGCCTGCAGTACTGCCTGAAGGATTAGTAATTGGCTGTATTCCACCACGTGAAGATGCGCGTGATGCATTTATTTCAAAAGGACATGTGAAATTTGCCGATCTTCCAGCAGGAGCTGTTGTGGGGACAAGTTCTCTTCGTCGCAGTGCTCAACTTTTAACCGTCCGTCCAGATATAGAAATTAAATGGATTCGAGGAAATGTAGATACACGCTTAGCTAAACTTGAAACTGATGAATATGATGCTATTATTTTAGCGGCAGCTGGACTAAAACGCCTTGGCTGGAGCGATGATGTAGTGACTGAGTTTTTATCTGTAGAAGAGTGTCTACCAGCAGTAGCTCAGGGCTCTCTGGGTATTGAATGCCGTGGAGACGATACGGAGCTATTAACGGAATTAGGCAAGTTAACAGATAGTATTACATGGCAAGAAGCACATGCAGAGCGTGCTTTCCTAGCTGCTATGGATGGTGGCTGTCAAGTTCCTATCGCAGGATACGCAAAGTCTAATGGGGAAGAAATTACATTAACTGGCCTTGTTGCTGCACCAGACGCTTCAGTTGTTTATAAGGAAACAGTTGTGGGCTCTGATGCGGAAGCAGTTGGGAAAGAGCTTGCTGAGATTTTAACGAAGCAAGGTGCTTTTGAATTAATTCAACGAGTAAAGGCAGAGCAAGATGCAAAGTAATTTACCTTTAGAAGGTAAAACAATTATTTTGACAGGGACATCTAAGACGACAGCAATAATAGATGACATTACAGCATTAGGTGGCCAAGCAGTAATTGCCCCATTGATAGAAACTTGTGAGCTGATCGATAAAAACGATGCTGTGCAATTAGAGTTTGCGCGTCAATTTGAATGGCTCATTTTTACGAGTCAAAATGCTGTAGAAGCTTTTGCTAGTAAGATGCGCCGATTTAATGTAAATGCAGCGTATTTTCCAGGGAAAATTGCTTCTATTGGAACTAAAACTACTACAGCTTTAGAACAGCTAGGATTCCATGTGAGCTTTATGCCTTCTATATTTAGTGCAGATGTATTTGTTCAAGAATTTCCTAGTGTAGCAGGTAGCAATCCTACGTGTCTATTTATTCGTGGAGAAAAAGCGAAAAAGACATTAAAGGAAGGGCTACCATTTAAATTGAAGGAATGGACAGTTTATGAAACGATTGAGCGGCACGACCAAAAACAACTAATGATTGAATGTATCCATGCGAATAGCGATGTCACAGTGATTTTTGCTAGCCCTTCCGCTGTTGATGTCTACGCCAAGGATGTAGCTTCGGTAATTGGTTGGGAGGCAGTACGTGTAGCCGTAATCGGTCATATTACAGAAGCAGCTATTTTGAATCACGGTGCTATTGTGGATGTTATGCCGAGCGTATATACAATGCAAGCAGTCATCGAGGAAATAACGAGAGTAGGAGAAAGAAAATGACAAAATTACAATTTCAAAGACATCGTCGTTTGCGTGCAAATGCTGCAATACGATCAATGGTAAAAGAAACATACTTACACAAAGAGGACTTAATTTATCCAATTTTCGTTATTGAAGGCGAAAATATTAAAAATGAAGTATCTTCTATGCCGGGAGTTTTTCAATTTTCATTAGATAGACTTGAAGCTGAGATTGATGAAGTTGTTGCTTTAGGTATTCCTGCGGTTATTTTATTTGGCTTACCTGTAGAAAAAGATGCAGTCGGAACTGGTGCATTTCATGATCATGGTATTGTGCAAGAAGCAACACGACTTATTAAAGCTCGCTACCCAGAGCTTTTAATCATTGCAGATACATGCTTATGTGAATTTACAGATCATGGTCATTGTGGCGTAATTGAAGGCGATCAAATTTTAAATGATCCTTCATTAGATGTTTTAGCACGTACAGCAGTATCACAAGCAAAAGCCGGTGCAGATATCATCGCTCCTTCCAATATGATGGATGGTTTTGTGGCAGCGATTCGTGCAGGTCTAGATGAAGCAGGCTTTGAAAATGTTCCGATTATGTCATATGCCGTAAAATATGCATCTAGCTACTATGGTCCATTCCGAGAAGCAGCTGATGGTGCACCTCAATTTGGTGATCGTAAATCATACCAAATGGATCCATCGAATCGTATGGAGGCATTCCGTGAAGCAGAGTCGGATATTGCAGAAGGTGCAGATTTCTTAATCGTTAAGCCAGCTCTAAGTTATTTAGATATTATTCGTGATGTAAAAAATAACTATACATTACCGATTGTTGCATACAACGTTTCTGGTGAATATGCAATGATTAAAGCAGCGGCTATTAATGGCTGGATTGAAGAGAAAAAAGTAGTGCTTGAAACGTTACTTAGCATGAAACGTGCAGGCTCAGATTTAATCATTACGTATCATGCTAAAGATGTTGTACGTTGGTTGGAGGAGAAATAAATGACGCGTTCTTACGAAAAATCAAAACAAGCTTATGCTGAAGCAATTAACTTAATGCCAGGTGGTGTTAGTAGCCCAGTACGTGCATTCAAATCCGTAAATATGGATCCAATTTTCATGGAATCAGGTCATGGTGCTATTATTAAAGACATTGATGGCAATGAATATATTGATTATGTATTATCATGGGGACCTCTTATTTTAGGTCATTCACATCCTGAAGTTGTACAAGCCATTGCTGAAACAGCAGCGAAAGGCTCTTCGTTTGGAGCACCAAGCTATACAGAAAATCGATTAGCCAAATTAGTGTTAGATCGACTACCTGGTATGGAAATGATTCGCTTCGTGTCTTCGGGGACAGAGGCTACGATGTCTGCTTTACGTGTAGCTCGTGGTGTTACAGGGCGCGATAAAATTTTAAAATTTGAAGGCTCATATCATGGTCATGGAGATTCCTTGCTTATTAAAGCAGGCTCAGGGGTAGCTACATTAGGCTTACCTGACAGCCCAGGTGTCCCAGCGGATATTGCACGTAATACGTTAACAGTAGCGTACAATGATTTAGAAGGGGCAAAACAAGTTTTCGAAAAGTTTGGTTCAGATCTTGCAGCAGTAATTGTTGAGCCAGTCGCAGGAAATATGGGCGTTGTACCTCCACTACCAGGCTTCCTACAAGGCTTACGTGAATTAACAAAGGAACATGGATCATTGTTGATTTTTGATGAAGTTATGACAGGCTTCCGTGTTGACTATGGTTGTGCACAAGGTTATTTTGATGTAACACCAGATATGACAACATTAGGAAAAGTAATTGGTGGTGGACTTCCTGTCGGAGCATTTGCAGGGAAAAAGGAAATTATGGAGCAAGTAGCACCAGCTGGTCCAATCTATCAAGCTGGAACATTGTCAGGGAATCCATTGGCAATGACAGCAGGCTATGAAACATTATCTCGCCTTGATAATAGCTCTTATGAATACTTCAAAAAGCTAGGAGATCAATTAGAGGCTGGATTCCGTGAAGCAGCAACGAAATACAATATTCCGCATACTGTAAATCGTGCGGGTTCAATGATCGGTTTCTTCTTTACGAACGAAGATGTTATTGATTTTGCATCAGCAAAAACGTCTGATTTACAATTATTCGCTGAATACTTCCGTCTAATGGCAGAAGAAGGTATCTTCTTACCGCCATCCCAATTTGAAGGTTTATTTATTTCTACTGCACATACGGAAGAGCATATCGCAAAAACAGTTGATGCCTTCCATAAAGTATTTGCACAATTAGCAAGATAACAGATTGAGCGAGTATATGTAATTCTCAACCAAAGTAACTAATTAATAGCCACTTCTTATCAATTCTAAAAATTTGATAGGAGGTGGTTTTTTGTATGCTTTTAAAATTTACATATGAGGACTTTATTGCAGATAGACGATTCTAAGTCTTAATACATCAACTTGTCCTGTAGTTTTATATATCCATTGGCTGGTGTAGCAACCTGAGTAGGATGAATCTTCCATGAGCGCTTCCCGCGAGGGGGAGACAGTCAGTGATACACTGTGGTCGTTGGAGTCAGACTAACGGAAGGGCACATGCCACCATAGCTTCCTCTCCCAGCGGTAATATTCAATACCCGTTCTGAGTACATTTTCATCTTCTGTGGTGAAGCATAAAAAAAGACTTGTGTATGAGATTTCTTTATAAGCACAAGCCTATTCTTATTAAACTAGTCCTTGTTAGGAGAGGAAAATGAAGCTTTTATTCAACAGTTGCGTTTGATTGTTAGAGAGGTAGATTATTGTTGTCTTGTAATTGATTTTGTTGCATAGCAAAAAAGTTTCGTACTGGGACATTTATATAAAAGAACATGCCTATAATGAAAATCGAGAAAGCCCACCCTGCGATTTGCTTATATATCAACATGCCACCATAACCATCAATTCCATATTTATTGAGTAGGTATACTGTTAATCCTGCCATAAAAAGCCCTCTGATAATGAAAATAACCTGAATAAATTGAAACCATTTAAAGATTCCTTTTTGAAAAAATAATGCTCTTCTGTCCATTCGTGCATAACCTTGCAAATATACAAAATCAACAGCAATATATAAAGAAAGAGGACGCTTAATCAATAGCGTAACAATATAAAGCAATGTATAAAAGAGACTTAGATATACACCATTCCAAATCATTTGCTCTGCTGAACCTGATAGTAAATTTACCGTCGTACCTAGTGCTAGTGAACCTAAAATAAATAAGCCAGTAATGTTAAATTGCTTATCTAAAATAAAACGATAAATGGTATAAACAATACCAGGAATGGTTGAAATCAGCATTGCTGTATAGTCACCTAAAGGCTCTCTACCAAAATTCCATATAACATAGGGTAATGCTGCATAAAAAATCAACTCAAATAAAATTAATATTTTGTTTGAACATTGTCTTTTCACCATATTCCCCTCCATCTATATTCAGCTTGCACCTTTTTATACTTGTAGATAAACTACATAATTTTGCTCAATAGTTGAACAAGCTAAAACATTTTTCTTAAACTAAATTGCTGTGCTTAGATGACTGAATAATCAGAAGTTTCATTCTAGTATACTACATTTATAAATATTAGGTAATGTGAATAGTATGACTAACGAGAAAGATTTACTGTTACAGCAGGGCGAGACGATGAAGTCTAAACCTCCGCTAAATCCAATCATTGGCTTATCCGAGATAAAAGCTTCCGTTAATTTAAACAAATTTTATATTTCTCTTGAAGGAATTTTCTACAAAAGCATAGAGTAAACCTGCAATACCAAAAATGATAATCGAAGTAATAATGCTTAAATTATATTCCTCTATAAAAAGAAAATTATATATTTTTTCAAAAGCAAATGCCCCTATTACTCCACTAAAAAAGGTAAATATCACTACTCTCAATAGTAAGGATTTTACAAACTTACTTACGACTAATGTTAGTGGTAAAAATGAAATAGGATATAAAATAAACGTAAAAGATGCCGCAATGAACAAATAAAAAAGTGCATATCCTGACGTAATGATTTTATTTCCTTCTACTACATCTAATCCAAATGCTGCAAAGGAAAACAACAATCCAAAAGGTATCCACATTATTAAACAATGATAAAAAGTTTTAATACTAATATCCTCCTATGATTTTAATAATATTGGTACAATCAAACTTCATAATAAATCAGACGAAAAAAGTGGAATAAAGTTACAAATTTCCGTTTAACTAATCTGATCCATTTGTAGAAGGATACTTGATTGAATGGATTACTGTTCTAGAGTATTTGCGCTATTGCTTCTATATTGTCCTGTCACAGGTTCATATACAAACCAAATGACGCTTTAAGAATACCATGACAGATTGGTTGATCGATTCAATGGAACATCATTCGAGCGATGGGGGAAGCTAAAAGGGTGGTTAAAGGAAGCATAACAAAAGGACTTACATATATGAAGATTAATCATAAACGCAAGTCCTATTCTTATTGAAGTAAAGTCCTTATTAGTTGAACAAGATGGTATTAATATTTATCATTTTTGAATCAAATTCAGTGCGTTGATTATATAAATTTTATCTTTGTCTAAATCAAGGAATTCATCCTTCTCATTACTAATATTGGGGTAATAGCCAAGTGTTGAGATTACATTTTCGTTTTCTTTAAATATAATTAAATGATTAGGCAATGCAATATTCATGCTTTCGGTACTTTCTTGTTCTGCTCTTTCAATCGAATTAATAAATCGCTTTATTTCTTCTTTTGATTTAATGACTGAAATAACTTCACCTTCTTGCTCTCTATATTCTTCAGGACTTGGTGAAGCACTTGAGAATTTCAAAATCTCAATACTTGTAATTGTAGTATCATTTTCAAAAATACTGTTTGCACATCCTCCCAAGAATAAAACCAACAGGGATAGTAATAGCAAATTATTTTTTATAATAACAAATCTCTCCCTACTAAAATATTATTCATTTATCTCAATTTTTTCGGCATTTGCTTTTTGAGGATAACTATCCTCTAGTGCATTTGTCCAAACAGAAACATTTTGTCCTACTTTTAAAGATTCAATTTCACCCGTTGAAAACCATATCGCCTCTGGTCTCCCGTCTGGTAATTTTTCGGTTTTGCTTTCCACTAAAAATCTTCCGCCTTCTATTTGAACAATTTCGCCTATGATTGTAGGTTTATCTGTTATTTCCTGTGTTGATTTTGAACTCTCTTTGTTGAGTTTCTCCTCATTACCACTTTGTTGACAGCCCAATAACCCTATAGATAATAATATTAAAGATAAAATTAAGCTGATTTTTTTCAATATCATCACTCCCTTTAATAAATTAGACTGAATTTCATGGTTATCGTTTCAAATTATATGATAATTAATTTATTTCCACTAAACTATCACTTTACTAATGGCATTCTCCTTCTTGAAGGATAGCCCTTATAGCTTAAGAAAAGCGCATCACAATTAAGTTAGTGCGTTTTATATTGTTGTCTAACTTCTCAGAACAGCCCTCAGACGATGTGAGAATCAGGAATCAGGAATACGGTTACTTGGTTGCATGGATTGCTCTCAGGACGGTTCTATGAGTTTTTTAACACCTTATGAACGTTGAATCAAGAGCAGGGGAATCATTTACACGGTTGTCTAATTGGAGCTACAAAGCCATGTGTGGGGCTGTTGAAGCATAACTTTGAGTTTGTGAGGACATAAGGGAAGGACTTGGGTACATGAAAAGGAATCATTTACACAGGTTTCTGATTGGAGCTGTCAAGTTATGTATGGGGCTACAATGTTGACTGTGGAAGCATAACCATAGGACTTGAGTTGTATAGTTGTTTCATACGCACAAGCCCTGTTCTTACTAAATAAAATCTCCTTTAGTTTAATAAGTTTCGCAAACTACTACATATGATATTAATTATTATTGAGGTAATTTTTATAAGATAACTATTCATTATTTACTTTCTAAGATAATCTCTTCTTCATTATCATTCCAACTAATTGTGAAGACTGGTTTATCCTTTTCAGTTAAAGTTTCTTTCCGTATTACAGAACTAGAGCTTGTATACAGCCCGTTTCCATCTAATTCAATTGTACCTTCGCCCCATTTACCAATTTTAGTTTGTACTGCGAATTGAAATTCTCCAATACTCCTTAAATCTGAATCCTGATTTTTTAAGTTAATAGAACGATGCACTTCTTCTTTACCTATATTATTGACTGTATATTCAACTTTCCAATTTTCATTTTCCCCTTCATAAGTGAGCTTTTCATCACTTCCACTTTGTCCAAAAAGAAAATAACTCCCAATGCCTAAAATTCCTACTATAAATATTCCAACTAATTTTTTGTTCATCTATTCAACCCCCTCACTCTCATTTAATTAGATTGTACCAAAATAATCCAAATGCTTGTTGAACTATTCTGCCCCGTTAGCCATCCATGTAGCGCAAAACCAGTACTACACCACAGAATATGAAAGGTGATTAAGTTCTTTCATTTGAGTTGAAAGGCATCTTCTTACCGCCATCTCAATTTGAAGGTTTATTTATTAGTTGATGCTTTCCATAAAGTATTTGCGCAATTAGCAAGATAACAAGTTGTTTCAAAATAACATTCTAGAAATATTTTCTGGCAGGTTATTTTTTTGTTGATAAATTTATGCAACATGCCTTTGTCTGCAATGATTTTTATTTTTGCCCGTTAAAAAGTGCATTGGATTATTAATGAATGAAAATAATCGTTTACTATTTAAAAAAATTTATTAAAATTATAACTTTCAGCATAGCCAAATTGTGGGCGAAATCGTATATAATATAGCTATTCGTAAAAGAAAGTAGTGAATTGATATGGCAACTGGCACACATATGGTCGAAGTACCCGTAGGAATTGAAAATGTATGGGATTTCGTTAGTGATATGGAAAAATGGGCAAAGCTTGTCCCAGGTTATAATGCACATGAAATGATTGATGAAAAACATTCAAATTGGACGTTTAAAGGCAATGTTGGTGTTCTGAAAAAAACTGTACAAGTAGAGATTACTATTTTAGAATGGGTAGCACCTACAAAAGTATCATTTGAATTAAAAGGGCTTTCTGATAACTTTTCAGGAAACGGTTATTTCCTAGCAGAAAGTATTGATGCAGAAAATACAAAAATGACAGGCTTCTTAGAAGTAACAGCAGGAGGATTAGCTGGTCCTGTTTTAAATCCAATCTTTAAGCCAATCGTACCAAAAGCAACACAAATGTTAACAGATCGTGTAGCAAATAAAATTAAATTGGTGAATGTATAATAACGCTGTTAAACTAACAGTAATAAGGCATACTAGAAGTTTAAAATGTACCCTATAAGATAGACACTTTCAAAAAGGTCATCTTATAGGGTATTTTTGTTTATAATGAAGAAAAAAACGAGCGGTGGTAAATAGTATGACTAAGAATTTATTTTCGAAACAACAACAGGCACAATTAAAATTAAAT